>VGRJ01000034.1 GCA_016875405.1 Deltaproteobacteria bacterium
GGACAGGAGGGTCATGGCCATCGCACCTTCACGGGTGCGTTCGGTCTCACGAGCACGTGGAGCGAACGCGCCTTCGCATCGTAGAGGTAGCCTCCCTTCGCCGCGACTTCGGCGACGTCTCCGCGTTGGGTGACAGGCGCGCTCGCTTCGACGGTCGTCGGGGCATCGGCATCGAGGAGCTCGAACACGGCGCCCTGGGCGAGCTCGGTGCCACCGAGGACCTCGAGCTCGGTGACGGAGTCCTTCGTGTGCGCTGCGAGGCGCCCGCCATCGAACAGGGTGAACGCTCCTGAGATCCTTGCGACACCGCGTACGTAGAGGAGCCCGCTGTCGGTCGCGTAGCTGTCGACGCGCGACGGTTCGCTCGTCGGAGACAGCGTGTCGATCGACGGACGCAGCATCGGGACGAGGCCGCCCGCCCGCAAAAATAGCGGAAGCCGTCCAATCGGCGCCGCCACGGTGACGGCCGCACCGCCGAGCACGTCACCGTCGAAGACCTCACCCGTGAACCAGTGCACCCAGCGCCCAGCGGGGAAGAGCACCTCGCGCGACGTCGCGCCGCGCGTGACGACGGGGGCGACGAGGAGGTCGTCGCCGAGCAGATAGATGTCGTTCGGATGGACGCCGAGCTCGGGGTGCGCGAGCCCGAGCGCGCGCATGATCGGACGGCCATCGAGCCGCACCCGCTCGGCATGCGTCCACAGGTAGGGGAAGAGCCTTAGGTGAAGGCGCGCGTAGGCGCGATAGCGCTCGAGCAGCGCCGTATCGAAGCCGTTCTTCGGCGTCGGCTCCCAAGCGACGTCGTTCGTGTTCGTGCCGACCTGCATCACGGTCGACAGCGCGGTCTGCTCGAACCATCGCGAGAACAGCTCGTTGTCGGGCGGGGCGTGGCGGTAGCCTCCGGTGTCGGCGCCGTAGAACGGATAGCCGACCGTCGAGAGCGTGAGGCCGCACACGAGCGACGCCGGGAAACCCCCGGTCGCGACATAGGACGTGTCTCCGTCCTTCATCGCGTCGTTGCGCTTCGCGAACGTGGCGTCGAGATCGCCTGGCCACATCACCATGCCGTGCACGTGATCTCCCCAGCGCGCGGCGCGGGTCAGCAAGAAGCCTCCGCTCTCGGGAAGGAGCTCTGCGTAGGTGCGGTGGTACCGGAGCTGAAACTCCGAGTGTTGAGTGCGCTCGTCGCTGCCGTCGAAGAACGACCACGCGACGCGGTTCGCCGTCGGTCCGAGGACGATGTCTTCGGCGTAATCTAGCTTGAAGCCGTCGATCCCCATCGCGATGTACGAGGAGAGCTGGTCCTGCCACCACGCGACTGCTGCGGGGTTTGTGAGATCGAGGAGCGTTCCCCAGGGATTGAGCGCGATGCCGTGCTGCGTCGGATAGAAGCCCTTCGATTTGGCTTCGGCGACCAGCGGTGCCGTGCTCGGGTCCTTCGTGTCGAGGTAGGGCACGTGCCAGAGCGCGGTGCGAAGACCGAGCGCGCGTGCCTTGTCGAGCATCCCCTGAGGGTCGGGGAAGCGCTTCGGCTCGAAGTCGAACGTGTTCACGCCCGACGCGTACGGACGGTCGAGCCAATAGCCCGTGGTCGCGAGGTCAAGGTCGCGGAGCGCATCGAGGTCGGCCTCGACCTGCGCCTGGTCGTCGTTCTCGTCGCGCCACACCCAGGGGCCGAGCGCCCAGCGCGCAGGGAGCCCGGGCAGGCCGGTCACGTCGAAGTAGCGGCGCGGCACGTCAAGCGGATGCTCGGCGCCAAAAAGGTGAAGGGCGATTCCCTCGCGCGCGCGCGTGCCGACGCCGACGGCCGCTTCGACCAGCGTCGGCTCTTCGGTCGCGAGTGCGAAGGCCGCAGGCAGCCGCGTCTCGACGAACATGCCCCAGCCGCGCGTGCCGATGACGAGCGGCACTGGCGCGTGACCGTCGTTGTACCCGGACTCGTTCGTCGTCTCGACCTCGATTTGCATCGCGCGGACCTTGCCGCGTTGGTTCACGTCGTCCGACATCTCGCCGAGTCCATAGAAGCCCTCGTCGGCATCGGCGCGTGCGCGGGCGTCGAGGTAGGCGACGTCTGCGGCGCCGTCGCGCGGGATGAACGAGAGTGCGAACCGTCCATCGCCGCCGACCTGCGCGTCGAGCGTCGCGGTCCTGCCCTCAGGGTAGCGAAGCTCGAGGCGGAGGCTGCCCGCTTCGGAGGGTACGAACGTGGCGCTCTCGACCTCGACGAACGTCGACTCGACGGGCGGCCGATAGAGTCCGCTCGGGACGAAGAGCCGGTAGGGATCGTAGTTGGTCACGTCGTCGACGGGGGCGGCGAGACCGAGTCGGAGGCCGTCGCGCTCGAAGCGCACGAGCTCGTCATCGACGCGAAGGAGCCGAAGCGTGGGGCGATCGTCGACGATCAGGCGGTAGTCGCCGCCGCGCAGCTCGGCGGTCGTGACGTGGTTGGGCGGCGCGCTCGTGCAGCAGACGAGCATCGGAATGGTTGCCCCTACGACGCGCCGCGCGCTCACTCGATCCACGGATTGTCGTTCCCCTGGGCGTCGCGGATCATACGGTTTCGGGCGCGCTCAAGCTCATCGGGCGGATCTTCAGCATGCCACCGTTCGAACAAGGCGCGAAGCTCTTCCGTGAGCACGACCGCTTCAGGATAGGCGCCGCTCATGTAGAGGTACGCTCGCGCCACGTCGCCATGCACCTCGCCTCGCGGCTCGACGACGCCCTTGCCGAACCGAAGCCCGCACGACGGAAGCTCGCGGTGACGAACGCTGGTCTCGACGACGAGCCCCATCGGCGTATCCCCACGCGCGCCGTTCACGTCGCCGACCTCCGGGAAGAGGTTGTGGAGATCGCCCTCGAGCGCTTGAAACAGCCTCGACACGCGTCGCGCGCACTTGCGCCCGCGGAAGGGCTTGTCGCGCTTCTGGCAGCGCGGGTGCCCGTCGCGCCACTCGGGGAGCGCGCCCCCGAAGGTCGCCGCCGGGACAACGTGCTCCCACTCGACGGCTGGGCGCTTCGCGTGCTGGCGCGCCACGCAGCAACGGGTGAAGTCGACCTCTCCGCCGACGAGCGGGCAGCTCGAGTAGAGCGTGGTCGCGCCTCGCTCCGCGTAGAACGCGCGGAGGTGCTGCTTCGCCGCGCGGAAATCGAGCGGGCGCGGCGGCCTCTCGACGGCCCGAGACGCTGGCGACTCCGTGAGAGCGCGAGGGCTCGAGCGCGCCGGGGCGGCGGATGCCTGTGCCTCCTCGACCCGCAGCGGGCGCTCAAGGCGACAGCCCGTCACCACGACCAGCGAGGAAACCAACGCAAGAGAGAGGCCAGCCGCCAGCTCCACGCGAGTCGCTTGGCCCCGCTCCCACATCGGTCCATAGTGTACGCAGGTCGGTATGGAGCGGGAGCCTCAATACGTCCGGGAGTTCGCCGAAGAGCTAAAGACTCTTGGCCCGACGGCGTTTCAAGTAAAGTACCGCGGCTCCGTCCTCGTCGGTGTCGGCCTCGTCGCAACAGTCGCGGACCGACCCCTCTCGTGGAAGCGTCGCACCCTGGGCGCGATTCCAGACGATGGCGTCCACGAGACCGACACGATCGTCGGTCGAGTGTGGCGCATCCGCAAGGGTGAAGGAGCGCAGCGCGGCGCCGGGATCATGGTCGGTCAGTCTGCGGACAACGACCTCATCCTCCCCGAGTACACGGTCTCGACCCATCACCTGTCGTTCGGGTTCGACGCGGCGGGCATGTCGATCACCGACCTCGGCTCGCTCAACGGCACCAAGGTCGACGGCGTGCTCGTGGAGCCGCACAGCGTCTTTCGCATCAAGGACCGTCAGCAGATCACGATCGGGCGAATCTGCTTCGACTACCTCGCGTCGGAGAGCTTCGTCGACACCGTCCGTCGTGAATCCGAGCGACGCTGAGGCGGCTCACTTTCCCTTCACGTCGATGACGCGAAGGTGCGACTTCGCGAGGGCATAGGCCGCTTCGATCTCGGGACGCCGCGCTTTCCAGACGTCCTTGTCTTCGGTCGGGTCCTTCGCGAGGTCGTAGAGCTCCTTCGCGGCGTCACGCGACACGATGAGCTTCAGGTCTCCGTGGATCAGTGCGCGGCGCGCCTCGTTGTACGGACCGGCGGGCATGTCGATGAGGACGTCACGCGCGGTTGCCACGCCACCGACGAGTTCAGGAACGAGCGACGCGCCCGAGATGAAATCGCTCGAGCCTTGCGGGGCCTCGTCGCGGCTTGGTGCAGGGGGAGCGCCGACGAGATCCAGCAGCGTCGGCGCGAGGTCGATCAGACTTCGACGCTCTGAGACTCGCGCGGCGGCCTGGCCAGGCACGTGCACGATCAGCGGGACGCGCACGAGCGACTCCCAGAGCTCGAAGCCGTGGCGCATCATGCCGTGCTCGCCAAAGGCCTCGCCGTGATCGCTCGTGACGACGATGTTGGTGCGGCCCGCCCATGACTTCGTCGCGAGGTGGTCGAGCAGGCGACCGACGTGCCGGTCGGTGTGCAGCACCTCGTGGTCGTATTGCTCGCGAGGCGAGCGACCGAAGGATGGTACGTCGCGATGGGCGAGATAATCGGCGTGTGGGTCGAGGTAGTGCACCCACAAGAAGAACTGCGCATCTTCGGCCAGCGCGTCGAGCTCCGCGATCGCCGCGTCGGTGAGCTTCTCGCTGGTCTCGGTCTGATCGGTCGCCCAGCTCGTCCCCTCGGGGGGCGCCGCGTCGAGGTTCACCGTGTCGAAGCCGCGATCCAGCCCTCCGAACGAGCCGAAATACCGATGCGCATGAACGCTGACGGTGCGGAGCCCTGCCTTGCGAAGACGCTCGGCGACGAAGGTGTCCTCGTCGGAGAACTTGTTGAAGTGTCCCCAGTTGCGGTGCGTCTCGCTCCCGTACTTTCCGATCAGCGTCGGGCCGACGCTCTTGCCGGTGTAGGAGGCGAGCGAGTACGCGCGCTCGAAGACGACCGAGCGCTTCGCGAGCCCGTCGAGGTTCGGCGATATCGGGCGCGGATTGCCGGCAAAACCGAGGTCCGCGCGCAGCGTGTCGATCGTGACGAGCACGACGTTCCCCCGCTTAGGGAGCCGCTCGCGGGCCGCGGGCGCGACGGGCGGCGGAGCCGGCGCTGAGGAGGCCATGCCCTTCAGGGAGAGGTCACCCCCCGAGCAGTCCTCGTCGATCCCGTTGTCGGGGAGGTCCTCGGCGGCCGGGCCGATGCGTGGATCGCGGTCATCGCAGTCTCCACCGCCATACCAGCGGCTCGCGCCGTCGCGGTCGCGATCGCCCACTCGACGGAGGAGCGCGAGCGGGAGACGCGCGATCGGCGCCCCGCGTTCAAAAACGCGCGCGAGCTCCGGCGCCGCGTCGAGATCGCGCGAGGCCTTCACCGTGACGGCGAGCGCAACGATGGGCAGCGCGATCGTCGCGGCTCGTGTCGAGCGGCCGAGCGCACTCGGGCCGAGGTAGACGAGCGCGGCAAACGCGAGCCACGCCCCGGGCATTCGAAGGTCGAGCTCGGGCCGCTTCAAGATCCCGTAAATTCCTAAAAGACCGCCTTCCCCCGACACGGTCCCATGCCAGATCCCGTGCGCGACGAGGGCGGCGACGACGATCAGCGCGAGGCCGAGGGTCCTCGCTGGATCGAGGAGCCACGGCGCTTGCGAACCTGCGCGCGCGAGCGCATGACGAAGCCACGGCGTCGCTGCGAGCACGAGGATGGCCACGATGGCCAGTAGCACGAGCGCTCCAAGCGCCGTCGTCGCGCCGATGAGCCACGAGGGCCCTTCAACGGCGAGCGACGCGCGCGCGAGCTGACCACCAAGCGTGCACCACACGAAGAGGCTCACCGTCGCGAGCGGCACGAACGCTGCGACATCGGCAGGGCGCCCACCGGCGAGTCCGCGCAGCTGCCCCAGCAGACGTGGGATGCTCGGGGGAACACGCGGGTGGATGAGCCAGCTGGCGACCCCGAGGGCCACGGACACGACGAGCGCGAGTGGCCCCACGAGGCCGAGCGCTGCGAGGAAGGTCGCGACGTGCGAAGCACTGCCGGACGACTCGCGCATCCAACGAGCGTCGACGATCGCGAGCCCGAACGCCCCGAGGCCTCCGACGGCGAGGCTCGCCTCGAGTCTGCGTCGGAGCTCGTCGGTGCGAGGCATCCGAGACGGGCGCCCCTTCGAGGTTGGCGGACGTGCTGCGCTCTGCGTCGACGGCCTTGAGCCACGGTCCTCGACGTTCATGAGGTCAGCGCCGCTCCTGACCACGATTCGCAAGTGGATGCGCGCGGTCGTAGACGGCGATCAATCCGTCGATCGAGGTGTGGGTATAGCGCTGGGTCACCGACAGCGTCGAGTGACCGAGCAGCTCCTGGATGCTGCGCAGGTCTGCGCCACCATCGAGCAGGTGCGTCGCGCAGCTGTGGCGGAGCGCGTGCGGGTGAAGGTCGGCGCGCCCCGCCGCGAGGACCCCGTGTCGCTTAACGAGCTCCTGAATTCGGCGGACGCCAAGGCGCGCGCCGCGTGTCGACAGGAAGACGGCGCGTGGGTCTGCGCCCCCGGTCCGCACGAGCTCGCCGCGACGCGCGAGGTAGGCGCGGAGGGCCGCGACCGATTTGGAGCCGAGCGGCACGAGGCGCTCCTTGTTGCCCTTGCCAATCACGCGGGCCGTGCCGAGATCACCGTCGAGCTCGAGCCGATCGAGGTCGAGCGCGGCAACCTCAGAGACACGCAAGCCGCCTGCGTAGAGGGTCTCGAGGATCGCCCGATCGCGCACCCCTTCGGCGTCACCCTGGTCGGCGCTCTCGATCACCTCACCCATGGTCTCGGCGTCGAGGAACACGGGCAGCGGTCGTCGCAGCTTCGGCGCCTTCAGCTGAGCGGCGGGGTTCGAGGCGAGGACCCGGCGACGCTGAAGGTGTCGGAACAGCGAGCGCACCGCGGCGACCTTTCGCCCCAGCGTGGAGCTCGCGGCTCCGCCGTCGCGGCCTCCGTTGCGAGAGAGGTCGGCGAGCCAACGTCGGAGCAGGGTGAGATCGATCGCGTCGATCGTCGGCTCTTCGCCGAGCGTCTCGACGAGGAACCGAGCGAGCTGGTCCAGATCGCGTCGATACGCCGCGACCGTGTGGCGCGAGGCGCGTCGCGTGCCTTCGAGCTCCTCGAGCATTCGCTCGCACGCGCGCCCGAAGAGCTCGCTCATCGCTTCCTCGCAGTCGGACGCTCGCGCGCGCCCTCGTCGAGCAGAAGCTCGGGGAGCTCGACCGTGACGTCGATACGCTGCCGCCCTCGCCACGCGACGCCGGACATCGCTCGGGCGCGCGAGCGAAGCGCGCCGATCACGGCGCCGACGATCGCGGCCTCGGACGTCGCAGGACCGCCCGCGCTGACGAGCACGTCGCCGTCGCGGAGCCCAACGCCGAGCCCTCCGACGCCCGCGAGCGCGAGCCCCGCCGGTCGCCATGCCGTCGCGGGTACCGGCGAGCCCGTCGGCCTCAAGCCTGCTCGAGCCGCGGCGAGCACGCGCGCGCGGCTCACGAACACCCCCGCGGGCTTCGGAAAGCCACAGGCCTCCGTCGGCTCGTTGCAGGCGGCCGAGCCGCCCGGGTTGACCGCTGCGGTCCTAGGAGCGCTCGGCGCCATCGGCTCACCGAGCGCCGCAATCGCGACGCCTTCGGGGGTTGGCGGCAGCGACGTCGGCTCGACGACCTTCGCGAGCTCGGCGAGCTCGTGGCCGACATCGACGAGCATGACGGCCGCCCCCGCGCCGACGTGTTGGCTAAGGCTACGCGACGCGAAGGGGACGAAAGCGAAAGGGAGCAGCCCGACGGCCGCACTCGCGACGAGGCGACGTCGGGTGCTCGCCACGGCTTACTCCTCGTCCGAATCCTCGTCCGAGTCGTCGTCGAGGTCATCATCGAGGTCATCGTCCAGCTCGTCGTCGAACTCGTCGTCGAGCTCCTCCTCCTCGTCGGGCACGGCGTGACCAGCGGCCTTCGCCGCGCGTCGAGCCTCCTCGGCGGCCTTGCGCTCCTTCTCCTGCTGCGCGCGCGTCTCGGCGAGCTTCTGGAGCACCGCCGGCTTCGGCGCGATGATCATCGACATCGTGCGGGCCTCCATCATCGGTCGGCTCTCGATGAGCGCGATGTCGAGGCACTGGTTGCAGATGAGGTCGAGCTGCTCGCGCGCCTTTTCGGGGTGCGTGATCTCGCGCCCGCGGAAGCGGACGGTGAACTTCACCTTGTTGCCGCCTTCGATGAAGCGGCGCGCGGCGCGCATCTTGAAGTCGAGGTCGTGATCGTCGGTCTTGGGACGGAGCTTGACCTCCTTCACCTCGACGACGCTCTGCTTGCGCTTCGTCTCGCGCTTCTTCTTCTTCTCCTCGTACTTGAACTTTCCGTAGTCGAGGATCTTGCACACCGGCGGCACGGCCTTCGGGTTGATCTCGACGAGATCCATCCCCTGCTCGCGGGCACGCTTGATCGCCTCCGACGTGGTCATCACGCCGAGCATTTCGCCGTTCGCGTCGACCACCCGCACCTCGGGTACGCGGATGCGATGGCCTACGCGATGTGCCGGTTCCCGTCGCGCCTTGCGGGGATCAAATCGTCCAAAAGACATATCGTGCTTCGGTCACTCCTCGAACCGTCGATGGTGGTCGAGCCCAGCGTCACGCATGGGCTCGACAAAGGACGAGGGGCAACGGCCGCCTCGCAGCGCGGATATTAAGGCCAATCCCGTCGGATTCGCTCGTGAAAAGCGCGCCGGGCCGATCATCCGAAGGCGGGAGGCGATGCCTCGGTCTGTAGCCGCTCGGCGAATGCTTCGAGGCCCTCGGCGTCGAGGTTGCGATCGAGATCGCGCGAGCGCGGAGACACCGAGCGGTTCTCGACCTCTTTGTCGCCGACGACGAGGATGTACGGCACCCGCGCGAGGCGCGCTTCGCGGATCTTCGCGCCGAGTTTGTCGGGTCCGAGATCCGCCTCGACGCGCAGCCCGCGGCTCCTCAGGTAACGGCGCGCCTCCGCGCCGTAGTCGACTTGCTTCTCGCTGACGGTGACGATGCGCGCCTGTTCGGGGGCAAGCCACGCCGGGAAATTTCCGCCGGTGTGCTCGATGTAGATCGAGAGGAATCGCTCGAGCGAGCCATAGATCGCTCGGTGCAGCATCACCGGGCGGTGCGCTGCGCCGTCGGTGCCCGTGTACTCGAGCTCGAAGCGATCGGGCAGCGCGTAGTCGACCTGGAGCGTGCCGAGCTGCCAGCTGCGGCCGATCGCGTCCTCGACGTGGAACTCGTACTTGGGCCCGTAGAACGCGCCCTCCTTGGGGGCGACCTCGAAGGGCAAGTTCACCTTGGCGAGCGCCTGCTCGAGCGCACCCTCCGCCATGTCCCACTGCTCGTCGGTCCCGATGCGCTTGTCCGGGCGGGTCGCGAGCTTGATGGCGATCTTGGTGAAGCCGAGCGCGGCGTACACCCCGTAGAAGAAACGGATGAAGCTCGAGATCTCGGTCTCCATCTGCTCGGGCTGGCAGAAGATGTGCGCATCGTCCTGCGCGAAGCTCCGCACTCGCGCGAGGCCGTGCACCACGCCGCCGCGCTCGTAGCGATGGAGGCGGCAGAAGTCCGCGACGCGCCACGGGAGCTCACGGTAACTGCGCCGGCGCTGACGGTAGATGAGGCAGTGCGACGGGCAGTTCATCGGCTTGACCGCGATGTCGACGAGGCCCTTCAAGAGCTCCTGAAGCCCGCTCTCGTCACCGCTCCGCCGCGCCGCTTGGATCTTGTCGATGGTGCCCGCGAGCGCCGGATCCGCGAACAGCTCCGCGAGGCGATCTTCGCTCGTCGCGAAGAACATGTTCTCGGTGTAGTTCGCCCAGTGACCGCTCGTCTCGAACAGGCGCTTGTCGAAGATCTGGGGCGTCACGACCTCGTCGTAGCCCTCGCCCCGATAGGCGCTGCGGATGTAGTCGATGAGGCCGTTGTAGACGTGCGCGCCCTTCGGCAAGAGGAAGGGCATCGCCGGCGCGTACTCGTGAAACATGAAGAGCTCGAGCTCCTTGCCGAGCTTTCGGTGATCGCGCTTCTTTGCCTCCTCGAGCTGCTGCAGGTGCTTGCGCAGATCGCCGGGGCTCGCGAAGGCCGTACCGTAAACGCGCTGGAGCATCGGGTTGCGCTCGTCGCCGCGCCAGTACGCGCCGGCGACGCTGACCAGCTTGTGAGCTCGCAAGTAGCCGGTGTGCGGAACGTGCGGACCCTCGCAGAGGTCGACCCACTCGCTCTCGGGGGCGCCGTGGCGATAGAGCGAGATCTCCTCGCCCGCCGGGATCGCGTTGATGAGCTCGCGCTTGTACGACTCGTTCATCTTGGCGAAGAGCGCGTGCGCGTCGTCTCGGCTCACCACGTCGCGACGAAACGGGTGGTTTCCCTCGACGATTCGACCCATCTCGGCCTCGATGGTCGCGAGGTCCTCGTCGGTGAACGGCCCCGAGGGTTTGTCGAAGTCGTAGTAAAATCCGTTCGCGGTCGCCGGTCCGATCGTGACCTTCGTGCCAGGGAAGAGCCGCTGGACCGCGTCGGCGAGCACGTGCGCGGTCGAGTGGCGGACGACGCGAAGGCCGTCCGGGTCGTCGACCCGCACCGGTGACACGTCTGCGCCTTCCGTGAGCTCGAACGCGGTGTGGAGGTCGTAGACCTTGCCGGCGACCTTCACGCCCAGGATCTGCTTGTCTCTGTCGAGGCGGTCGCCGAGGAGATCGCGCGCGGTACAACGGCTCATGAACGCGGTGCTTTCCTTAAAGAAGGACGGGACCATACACGCCGCCATGGGCGCAATCCACCCGCAAGTCGGCGCGCCGCTCGCCCCCGCGGCGGCAGGGCGGGGCAGGGCGCTCGGCAGCGAGGCGCAAGCCACCCGACGAACCTGGGCCAAAGCCACAAAACGAACACGGGACCGCGTGTGCGATCCCGTGTTTCAGTAGGCGCGATTGGGATTGAACCAACGACCCCTACCGTGTCAAGGTAGTGCTCTCCCACTGAGCTACGCGCCTGTCTCGCTCGGCTCGATCGTGAGGCCGTCTGATGCACCGCGGCGGCTCAGCCTGCTTCGAGGCCTGCTTGGAGGCCTGCTTCGAGGCTTGCTTCGGACGTCCGCGAGGTGCGGAATCGTGAGAAGCTGGAGGAACCGACCGAGGAGGTCTCGGGACTCCCGACCGCGACGAGGTGACAAGCCCCGTCCCGAAGAGGTGGCGTCGGAATACCAGTACCCCCCGAGCAAGTCAAGCGCATGTGTGCCCAGCGTCGCCTCCCGTCGCCTCTTCGTCTAGCGCTCGCGCCGAAGGTCGCGCGCATCCAGGCGATCCTCGACGAGCTCCACCCGGCGCCGCCGGTGCCGCTCGATCACCGAGATCCCTTCACGCTTCTCGTCGCGGTCGCGCTCTCTGCGCAGACCACCGATGCGCGTGTCAACCTCGTGACCCCGGCGCTGTTCGAGAGGGCCGCGACGCCCGCGGCGATGGTGGCGCTCGGTCCCGAGAAGATCCTCGCCGCGATTCGCACCTGCGGGCTCGCACCGTCCAAAGCGAAGAACCTCCACCGCCTGTCCGAGTTGCTGCTCGAGAGGCACGGCGGCATCGTCCCGCGCACCTTCGAAGAGCTCGAAGCCCTGCCCGGAGTGGGGCACAAGACCGCCGGGGTCGTGCTGGCGCAGGCGTTCGGGCTGCCAGCGTTCCCCGTCGACACGCACATCCACCGGCTGGCCTACCGATGGGGCTTGTCGAGCGGCCGCTCGGTCGAGCGGACCGAGGCCGACCTCAAGCGCTGCTTCCCCGAGGCGGCCTGGTCGCGGCTGCACTTGCAGATCATCTTCTTCGGGCGCTCGCACTGCCCGGCGCGGGGTCACGTCCCGGAGCGTTGCCCGATCTGCTCGTGGGCCTCGCCGCCCTCGCGTCGACGAGCGAGGCCTGCGCGCTGAGCAGACACGCCACCGCTGCGGCGCCCGACTTGCTAGCGGCTCGAATGTGGAATATGCACTCGCCCCCGTCCGCCGGACCCCGGCGGCCGATCTCCCGTGGGCCCGCCTGCCTCGCTGGCATCGGCGCGCGACGCGACTGCTCTAACCGAGGGCAACCCCTTGAACGTCTTGATGCTTCAGCCGGCCGCTCCTGCCGGTCAGGATCCCAGCAACGCCTCTCCGCCGCCGGCTGCCCCGCCGACCGCACCGTCGCAGCCGGTGCCGCAGGCGCCCGGACCTGGCGCGGCTCCGCAGGGCGGCCTCGTCGGAAACCTGGTGGTGATGGCGCCGATCCTCATCATGGTGGCGGTGCTGTTCATGATGTCTCGCGGCGAGCGGAAGAAGCGAGCGCAGCTCGAGTCGCAGCTAAAGAAGGGCGACCGGGTCGTCACGCGCTCGGGCCTGATCGGGACGCTGGGCGCGCTCGGCGAGCGCACCGTCCGCGTCGAACTCGCGCCAGGCGTGACCGTCACGATGTTGAAGAACGCGATCGAGGGGCTCGACGGCGGCGACACGGTGTCGAGCGCAAAGCCTGGCGACGACAAGGACAAGCCGAAGGACGACGACAAGTCGTCGGCGGACGCGAAGAAGAAAAAGTGAGCGTGTGACGTGGTCTTTCGAACTCTCGCAATCGCCTTCGGCGCCCTCGCGCTGATCTCACTCCTCGCCGCGACGCAGAACCGCGCGACGCGGGGTGTCCTCCTTTGGTCCGCGGTGAGCGCGGCCTTCGCCGCGGCCTCGGCCTACTACCGCGTGTTCTGGCCGACCGCCCTCACCGGCCTGATGGTGTTCTGGGCGCTGTTCGCGGCGACCGACGTGCTCGCCTCCGGCTGGCGTCATCGCGTCGGCGTGACGCTTTACGTCGCGCTCGGCACCGCGATGGCGCTCTACCCCACCGTGCACGACGAGATCCTCTGCTCGTCGAAGGGCGATGGCGCCGCGCTTCGCGAGACCTGCCCCGCGCGGCTTCGCGGCCTCTCGTCCGAAGAGCGCGACACCTACAACAAGGCGGCCGAGTCGGGAGACCGCGGCTTCACCGCGTTCCTCCTCCAGAACATCCCGTTCCGCATGGTGCGCGGCCTCGATCTCGCGGGCGGCCTCCGCCTCGTGTACTCGGTGCAGGTCGACGAGGCGATCCGCGACAAGCGTGACCGCGCGTACGACGGTCTCCGCGCGGGGCTCACCAAGCTCTTCGGTTTCAGCGCCGCCGAGAACCCGACGGTCGCCGAGATGAAGAAGCTCGTCGAGAAGGCGAAGCTCACGAAGCCGCGCGACAAGGCCGACACGATCGTCCTCACCCTCGAGGACCCGAACGACGCCGGGAAGGTCCTCGACCCCGCGTTCCTCGCGAGCTACCAGCGCGACCTCGCGTACAGCCCCGGCGTCGACAAGAAGACGATCACCTTCCGCATCCGCAACGAGATCGGCAGCGACATTCGCAGCAAAGCGGTCCAGCAGGCGAAGGAGACGATCGCTCGCCGCATCGACGGCATGGGCGTGAAGGAGGTCTCGCCGAGCGTCCGTGACGAGGACGTGATCGTCGAGGTGCCTGGCAACCAAGAGAAGGAGTTCGACCGCATCCGTGAGATCATCAGCGAGACGGCGCGCCTCGAGTTCAAGCTCCTCGACGACGAGGTCGACTTCTTCGCTCCCTTCGTGAACCAAACCGAAGGCCTGCCGCGAGGTCTCCGCTTCGAACAGGAGAACGCGCCGGTCGGAAAGACCGAGAGCGGCAGCACCCGCACGAAGCCGAGCTTCTACGCTCGCATCGCGCGGCTCGACGGCGAATCGATGGAAGAGTGCCTGAAGCGCTTCCGAACCTGGGCCGGAACACTCCCGGTCGATGAAGACCACGAGATTGGCTTCCACAAGATCGTCGACGTCGACGAGGACACCGAGCAGTTCGCCGAGGTCGGCTGGCGTACGTACTTCCTCAAGGCGAAGGCCGAGCTCACCGGTGACATGGTCAGCGACGCCCAGGCTCAGCCCGACCGCAGCGAGTCCGGTCTCGGCGGCTGGTACGTGCAGATGTCGCTTCGCTCCGACGGAGCCGAGCGCTTCGAAGAGATCACCGGCGCCAACGTGAAGAAGCGCTTCGCGATCATCCTCGACAACAAGGTCGAGAGCGCGCCCGTGATCAACGAGGCGATCGGCGGCGGCGTCGCGCGGATCAGCATGGGCTCCGGCAACCTGCAGCAGCAGCGTGACGACGCTACCAAGCTCGAGCTGGTGCTTCGCTCCGGCGCGCTCCCCGCACCCATCGCGCTCTCGAACGAGCAACGTATCGGTGCGCTCCTCGGCGACGACGCGATCAAGGATGGACTGACGGGCGCGGCCCTCGGCGCCGTGCTCGTCCTTGCGTTCATGCTCTACAACTACCGATCAGCGGGCCTCATCGCGAACGTCGCCGTCGTCTTCAACATGTTCATCCAGCTGGCGATCCTGGCGATGTTCAACGCCTCGATGACGCTGCCCGGAATCTGCGGCTTGGCGCTCACCATCGGTGCCTCCGTCGACGCGAACGTGCTCATCAACGAGCGCATCAACGAGGAGGTCCGCGCCGGCAAGAGCGCGCGCTCCGCCGTGGCGATCGGCTACGAAAAGGCATTCAGCGCCATCCTCGACGGCCACGTCGTCATGTTCATCGCAGGCCTCATCCTGATGCAGTACGGCACCGGCCCAATCAAGGGCTTCGCCGTCACGCTGATCGTCGGCCTGCTCACGAACCTGTACACCGGCGTGTTCGTGACGAAGATCCTCTTCGACTGGATGGTCCGCGGCCGGGGTGCGGCGAAGGTGAGCGTGGGGTGACGGCGACGCCGCCTCGAGATCGAGCCATGGCAAACAGCAACAAAACCCCCACCCAATCGACGAGCGGCTTCAGGAATGCCGACGGCGACATCGACTTCATGGCGATGCGCTTCTACTTCATCGGCTTCTCGACGCTCCTCACCATCATCTCGGCGCTCGCGCTCTTCTACCCGGGGCCGAAGCTCGGTACGGACTTCGTCGGCGGTACCGAGGTCGAGCTCGCTTTCGCGAAGCCCGTCGATGCCGGCACCGTTCGTTCGAGCGTCGACGCCATCGGCTTCCACGAGCCCGAGGTCGTCGAGGTGTCGAGCGGCGACCTCCCGAACCGCTTCATGGTTCGCGTGAAGGAAGTCAGCGCTTTCGACCCCGCCCAGCAAAAAATGCTCGAGCAGGCGCTGTGCCTCGAGCGTGAGGGCGAAGAGGGCAAGCTCGACGGTGCCTCATGCCCTGAGGACCTGCGTGCGACCGAGGTGTCGTTCAGCCCCGGCGGCGAGAAGGTCAGCGTGCGCTACAAGCAGAACATCTGCGCGGCGAAGGCGGAGGACGACACGGCGCAGGGCAAGCCCGGCTGCGAGGTGAAGGGGGGCGTCGCGCGCCAGCTCGATGCGGCCCGCCTCGCGAAGCTCGGCCCGTCCGTCCAGGGGATCGAGCTCCAGTCCGGCCGAGCGAATCCGATCGTTCAGAACGTCCGCGACAACAAGGTCGAGTTCTACTTCAAGAGCAAGGGCGACCAGATCATGGACGGGCTTCGTCAGAAGCTCGGGGCCGACACCGTCCCCGAAAAGGCCCTGCGCATCGAGTGGGTCGGGCCGAAGGCCGGGCGCCAGCTCCGCGACGCGGCCATCACGAGCCTCTCGCTCGCGATGGTGTTCATCATGGTGTACATCGCGTTCCGGTTCGACTTCCGGTTCGCACCGGGCGGCATCCTCTCGCTGCTTCACGACATTTTCATCGCACTCGGGGCCATGATCGTCGCGCGGCGCGAGGTGACTCTGTCGACGGTTGCCGCGCTCCTCACCGTGCTCGGCTACTCGATCAACGATACCGTCGTCGTCTACGACCGCATCCGTGAGAACCTCGGCCGGCACCGAAAGATGAGCTTCTCGAAGCTCATCAACCGCTCGATCACCGAGACGCTCGGCCGCACCATCAAGACCTCGTTCACCACGGCGATCGCGCTCGTGCCGTTTCTCTTCTACGGCACCGGCACCATCAAGGACTTCGCGTTCACGATGCTCATCGGCATCGGGGTCGGCACCTACTCCTCGATCTTCGTCGCCGCGCCGCTGACCGAATACCTCGACCGCCGCTACTTCTCGAAGCTCGGTGGCTCGAAGCCCAAGAAGCGTCGCGTCGTGCGTCGCTCGAGCGGGCCGGCACTCCCGGGTGCCTCCGCGGACGCTTCGTCGCGCGCGTGACATGATCCAAGATCCAGGGCCTGCGGACTCGGCATCGCTGGCCCTCGCCGGCGAGCTCGGCGGCACCGTCACCGTCGCGAGCTGGCTCCACCGACGCGGCTTTACGGCCGGAGAGCCGCTGTCCCGCTGGCTCGACCCGCGCCTCGCGAACCTCACGACGCCCGACGCGATGGCCGATCTTCCAGCGGCCGTCGAACGGCTCGCGTTCGCGATCGGGCGCAAGGAGCCGATCGCGATCTTCGGCGACTACGACTGCGACGGCATCACGTCCGCTGCGATCCTGACTGAGGTCGTGCGTGCGCTAGGCGGAACCGTCACGCCTCTCGTGGCGAGCCGCTTCGAGGGGGGGTATGGCTTCTCGAGCGAGGCGCTCGAGAAGGTCCGCGCGACCGGGGCGACGCTCCTCGTGACGTGCGACTGCGGGTCCTCCGACCACGAGCGGCTCGAGTCCGCACGGCGGCTCGGGATCGACGCGCTCGTCATCGACCACCACCTCGTTCCCGAGGAGGCGTTGCCGGTTCGCGCGTTTCTGAACCCGCATCGCCCCGAGTGCGGCTTCCCTGAGAAGGGCCTCGCGTCGTGCGGCCTCGCGCTCGTCGTCGCGTCGGCCTTGCGACGTCGTCTTGGCTCGACGCTCGACGTCAGGGCCTGGCTCGATCTCGTCGCGGTCGGGACGATCGCGGACGTCGCGCCCCTCGTTGGAGACAACCGCGCGCTCGTACGGCGGGGCCTCGAGGTGCTGAGTCAGGGGGCGCGCGTGGGCCTCGCGGCGCTCGCGATGAACGGGGCGGGTGGGCGTTCGCGGGCGTGGTCGAGCGAGGACGTATCGTTTCAAATCGCGCCGCGCCTCAACGCGTCGGGGAGGCTCACGGACCCGCGCATCTCGCTCGACGTCCTCCTCGAGCGGGACGCCACGCGCGCCTGGGAGCTCGCGGGCGAACTCGAAGAGCTCCAGCGGCGACGCCGCGAGATCCAGAAGGTCATGTGCGACGAGGCCGAGCGCGACATCGCTTCGCAGGGTTATGTGGACGACCCTGCGCTCGTGCTTGCTCGTGCGAGCTGGCACCCGGGCATCGTGGGCATCGTCGCGGGGCGCGTGGCCTCGCGTCATCGAAAGCCCACCGTGGTGTTCGCGCTCGAAGGTCAGCGCGGTAAAGGCTCGGTGCGCGGCCCTGCGGGCTTTCGGCTGCACGACGCGCTCGTCGCATGTCGTGGAGAGCTCGAGCGGTTCGGAGGGCATCAGGCCGCCGCTGGTGTTGAGGTGCGCGTCGATCGTCTCGAGCGCTTTCGCGCCGCGTGGAACGACGCGTGCGCGGCCCAGCTCGAGGCGAACCCTCCCGCGCCTGCCCCTGGTCCGGACGTGCGGCTCGACGAGCGCGACGAACTCGCGCGGGTGCTCCGCGATCTCGAGCGCCTCGAGCCCTGCGGGCATCAGAATCCGGCTCCGCTGCTCTACATCCCCGCGGTCGAGGTGCTCTCTGCGCGCGACCTCAAGGGCCATCTCAAGCTCGAGCTGCGCGTCCGCGGCGAGCGCCTGAGCGGGTTTGCGCCCGAGCGAGGGAGCGACGGCGCGGGCCTCGTCGGGCGCTCCATGGCCATCGCAGGCCGGCTGAAGCGCGATCACTTCCGCGGCGGTCCATTGCCAGAGGTCCTCGTCGAGGCCTGGTGACCGCGGCGCGCGCGAGCGTGCTTGACGCCGCACCGTCGACTCTCGAACCTTCGGTGCACGCGCACGTGGATCCAGTCATCGAGTTTCGCAACGTGACGAAGGCCTTCGGCGAGAAGGTCGTCTACCGGGATCTCTCCTTTCAGGTGTTCCGCGGAGAGACCCTCGTCGTGATGGGGGGCTCCGGCGTTGGCAAGAGCGTGATGCTGAAAATGCTGATCGGCCTGCTCGAGGCCGACGGCGGCTCGATCCGCTTTCGTGGTGACGAGGTGACGCGCATGGATGAGCGGGAGCTCCGTACGCTTCGCTGCCACATCGCGATGCTCTTCCAGGGTGCGGCGCTCTTCGACTCGCTCACGGTGGGCGAGAACGTCGCGTACGCGCTCCACGAGCATCACCGCGACGACATGACGGCGGCGCAGATTCAGGAGCGCGTCCACTGGGCGCTGTCGCTCGTCGACCTCCCTGGCATCGAGCACATGTCGCCGGCGGATCTGTCGGGCGGCATGCGCAAGCGCGTCGGCCTCGCGCGCGCCATCGCGCTGAAACCCGAGGTCCTGCTCTACGACGAGCCGAACACCGGCCTCGACCCGATCAACACGGCACGGGTCAACCACATGATCAACGGGCTCAAGCGCACGATCAACGTCACGAGCATCGTCGTGACCCACGACATGTCGAGCGCCTTCGCGGTCGCCGACCGAATGGCGATGGTTCATCGCGGTCAGATCATCGCGCTCGGGAGTCCCGAGGCGTTCCGGACGTCGACCGACCCGCGCGTCGCCGACTTCATCAACGGTCACGCGCCCGAGCACGAGGACGTCGAGACGCTGCTCCAGAGCTAGTCTCGTCGAGCGCACACGGCGCCGTGCGCGACCGAAATGCTCGGGCCGAGCCGCGCCGTTTCGGTGTAGGCTCCGCGTCGCGTGCGCAAGAGTGAAATCAAGGTCGGGATCTTTGTCCTGTTCGGCTTGGTGCTGGCCGCCCTCGTGATTTTCCTTCTGGGCGACACGCGCCGTGTCTTCGAGAAGGCGGTGACGTACCGCCTGGCGTTCGTGGACATCGCCGGGTTGAAGCGCGGCGCGCCGGTGCAGATGGGCGGCATGCTGGTGGGCCATGTCGAGCGCATTCAGTACGCGAAGGATCCGAAGGACCCGCACATCTACGTCGACATCGAGGTCGTGGCCGAGGCGGCGCCGCGTGTCCGCACAGACAGCGTCGCGAGCATCACGAACAAGGGCTTCCTCGGGGACAAGATGCTGCTCATCACGCGCGGCGAGTCCGGCGAGCCGATCGCGCCCGGGAGCGAACTTCGCAGCGACGAGCCCAGCGATTTCATGAAGGCGCTCGGCGAGATGAAGGGCGACGCGCAGTCGACGATGAGCGACGTGAAGCGAGTCGCGAAGGAGCTCGCCGACGAGAAACTTCACTCGGACTTGCGCGCTGCCGTGAAGAAGGTTGACACGCTGCTCGGGCAGGTCACCGAGGGAGAGGGGTACCCGAAGCACTTCCTGACCGACCCCGAGGAGGCCAAGCGGATCTCACGCACCATCGACAACCTCGATCGGACCGCGGCCGAGCTCGCGACCACGCTGCGAGACGTGCGGCACCTCACCGAGCAAGTCCGCACCGGCCCCGGCCTCGCGCACGACCTCCTCTACGGGGAGGGGCTGAAGAAGCCGGTCGAGCAGATCGGCCTCGCGGCCGAAGAGGTCGGCCTCACCCTGCGCGAGCTGCGCACCGGGAAGGGCCTCGCGCACGACGTGATGTTCGGGGGCAAGGACGGCGCCGCGGACGCGGTCGGTAACGTGACGGCGATCACCGCCGATATTCGCGACATCGTTCGGGGAATCAAGGAGGGTAAGGGCACCCTCGGCGCCCTCCTCGTCGACCCGTCGGTCTACGAGGATGTCAAGCGCTTGATCGGCAACGTCGAGCGCAACGCGGTGCTCCGCTCGCTCGTACGCTATTCGATCCAGCAGAACGACGCCCCTCCGCCGCGAGTCGGTCCCGCGAAGGCCCCGTGAGCCTGTCCGGACCCTATGCATAACACGAAGGATTCCCGCTACTTCCTCTGTCTCTTCGACCTCGAAACCCCTTTCAAGCAGGGAAGCGTCACGTCGGTTTGACGACGTGACGGCCGCCTGTTAAGAACGGCTTCAGAATGGCGAAAGCAGAGGACGGAACGAACCCCGAAGGGCACATCTGGCGCATCGCCCCGACGCGCCGCGACATGTTCGGGTTCCTTGGCTGGGGAGGCGTCTTGACCTCACTCGGCATCGGTAGCCTCGCGTTCGTGCGGTTCATGTATCCCCGCGTCTTGTTCGAGCCAGCTTCGCGCTACGGCATCGGAAAGCCCGTGGAATACGGGGTGAACTCGGTCAGCGAGAAGTGGATCAAAGCGCTCCGCTTCTGGCTCGTGCGCTTCGACGACCGCTTCGTCGCCCTCAGCGCGACCTGCACGCATCTCGGCTGCACGCCGCGCTACCTCGGCACCGAGGACAAGTTCAAGTGTCCGTGTCACGGCTCAGGCTTCCGCGGCTACAAGGGCAGCTGGAAGGCCCTCGGAGTGAACTACGAGGGCCCGGCTCCTCGTCCGCTCGAGCGTTACTTGCTCGCGACGGATGACACCGGACAGCTCGTCGTGGACCTCGGCAAGGCCTACCGCATCGACAAGGGCCAAGCAGACGAGACCGGCGCGTTCCTGCCGTACGCCTGACGTCCCGTCGCTGCCGCTCGACCGTCTCCGCTCCGCTCGCATCGTTCGATTCGCCCGACTGAACATCATTCCCCGGTGGCCGATTCGACCACCGGTCCCCCTCAACCACTGCGACATCGAGGAAATACCGTGGAAAAGAAAGGCTGGTGGGACATCGTCCGCAGCTCGTATGTGTGGAAGAGCGTCTTCCGCCACGAGTACCAAGACACCTACCGCAACCGCGTTCTGCAGGTGTCGTCCAACGTCTTCCTCCACTTGCACCCAACCAAGATCCGGCGCCACGCGCTGCGGCTCAGGTTCACGTGGTGCATGGGCGGGACGACGTTCCTGCTGTTCCTGATCCTCGTCGTGACCGGCGTCATCCTGATGTTCTACTACCGGCCGACCGGTGAGTACGCCTACCACGACATGAAGTACCTGCAGTTCGACGTGCCCTTCGGCATGATCATGCGCAACATGCACCGCTGGGCGGCGCACGCTATGGTCATTGCGGTCTGGCTGCACATGTTCCGCGTCTTCATGACGGGCTCCTACAAGCCGCCGCGCGAGTTCAACTGGGTCATCGGCGTCAACCTGCTGGTGTTCACCCTGCTCTTGTCCTTCACCGGCTACCTCCTCCCGTGGGACCAGCTGTCGATCTGGGCCGTGACCGTCGGCACCAACATGGGCCGCGCGACGCCCCTCCTCGGACACGAGGGGCCCTTCGCCGAGCTCGTCGGCGTGAACGCTCGTTACGATGCGCGCGCGCTCCTCACCGCCGGTCGGCTCGTAGGACCCGCTACGCTGCTCCGATTTTACGTTCTCCACTGCATCTTCATCCCGCTCGTCGCGGCCGTCCTCATGATCGTGCACTTCTGGCGTGTGCGTAAGGACGGTGGCATCAGCGGCCCTCTGTGATCTGACGATCGAGGTCGACAATCATGGCTCAAAGCGTTCTCGAAGGTTCCGAGGTCGAACGTGGCGACCGCTCCGACGTCGCCAAGGTGAAGGAGCGAACGGCGAAGGCCGAGCGGCTTTCGAAGGCCTTGCCGGACAAGGTCCACACCTGGCCTTACCTTGTTCGGCTGGAAATGATGGTGGGCACTGGCCTGCTCGCCTTCATGACCATCTGGTCGATCCTCGTCGACGCGCCCCTCGAAGAGCCGGCGAATCCGACCAAGACGCCGAACCCGTCCAAGGCGCCTTGGTACTTCCTCGGGCTCCAGGAGCTGCTTGTCTACTTCGACGCCTGGTTCGCAGGCGTCGTCCTGCCGGCGATGATCATCGTCGGGCTTATGGTCATTCCGTACGTCGACATCAATCCGAAGGGCAACGGTTACTACTGCTTCAAGGACCGCTGGTTTGCCGTGTCCTTCTACCTCTTCGGGTTCGTGGTGCTGTGGATCTCGACGGTCATCATCGGCACGTTCTTCCGCGGCCCGGGTTGGTACATGTTCACCCCGGGCGAGTATTGGGACGTGCACAAGACGGTCGCCATCACGAACATGGACTGGCCAACCAAGTTCGGCATTACCTCGTTTTGGCCCGCCTTCGGCTTCGGCGCGGCGAGCGTCCTCGGCTTCCTGTTTGGGCCGCCCGCAGTTTACTGGAAGTTGAAGAGTGGGACGAGCACGACCCTCCAAAAGCTTGGTGCGGTCCGCTACTGGATCGTGGCCTTCTTCGTGATGTCGACCGCGGGCGTCGTCGTGAAGATGATCCTGCGCCTCGGCTTCAACGTGAAAAACATTATGGTCGGCCCCATGGGCTTCAACATCTGAGCAGACGAGAACCGGAGTACCAGAATGTCTCGCTTCGTTCGCGACGAGAAGAGGACTTTCCCGTTCACGTGGCTTGCCATCGGTGGCGTCTTAGCCGCGACCGCGCTGTGGGCCGGCTATGCCGAGTTCACGTCGCGCGTGCCATGGCAGAACAACCAACAGCGCTTCTTCGAGCTCGATCTCGAGCTCGCGCGGAAGGCCAAGGAGGCGGCCCAGTCCGACTGGGAGAAGGCCTCCGAGCGGGACCCGCTGAGGGGCAAGCTCATTGAGCTCCAGAAGCTCGAGGCCGAGATGGCCCCGCGCGCCGACGGGAGCTACGACGGCAACACCGAGTACGGCAGGTCGCAAAACCTGCTCGCGAAGCTGAACGCCGACTTCCTCTCGGCCGAGACCGGCAAGACCTTCGGCGCGAGCGACCTCGACGAGGCCTACTACTACCGCAACATGGCGGAGTACGACCGCGATCACGCTCAGGTCGCGGTTCGCCGCCTGTACAAGGAGACCTTCGCCGAGTCCGACGCCGCGCGCGTCGACGAACCGAACGCGATTTACGCCGACCCGCCCAAGCCCGAGAGGACTGCGGACCAGAGCGCCGAGCTGCATCACCTCGTGTCGGAAGTGGCGCGCATGAAGGCGCATGTTGACCAGATCGACAAGGCCACCTCGCTGAACCCAGGCCCCGAAGTCGTCAAGGCCCTGCGCGCGTCGAAGGCTGCAGAGCTGAAGGTGGTGACCTCGCTCGAGTCGGAGATTCAGCACCAGGGCCGGATCGACCAGGCCCGCGCGAAGATGTCCGCCATCGATGGCCCGGGCGAGCCGATGGTCGCCGAGAAGGAGCCCGCCAAGCGCGACGCCGCCATCGAGCAGGCGCGCAAGGCCGCGTGCACCGGCAGGGAGGAGACGCGCAACTGCGTGAAGTGGCTACAGATCGAGCCTGCGGACGCGAAGTTCAAGGCAGTCTCGCTCGCCGTGAGCAAGGCCAAGCGCCCGCTCGTCGAGGCCGAGGAGCGCTTCAAGAACGCCGACGCCAAGGCGCACCCGAAGTTCGACCCCGCGAACCCCCTCGCGTTCCTCATCGGCCCCTTCGAGATCAAGCAGACCGTCACCAAGTGGCTCGACTTCAAGCGCGACGTCGACATTCAGCAGGTCGACCGTTGCGAGACCTGCCACCTTGGCGTGGACAAGCCCACGTATACGGCGAGCGACGTGCCGCGCGAGTTTCGGACGCATCCGCGCCGGGACATGCTGCTTGCCTCGCACCCCCCCGAAAAGTTCGGCTGCACCTCGTGCCACCAGGGGCAAGGACGCGCGACGAGCTCGGAGTACGCGCACTCCACCATGAACCTGCACGAGCACCACGGTGACGAGCGCTGGCACATGGACGGCGACCACCACTGGGAGGACCCGCTCCTCCAGGTCGGCAAGCTCGAGAAGATCACGATCGATGGCCGAAACGACGAGTTCGAGGTTCGCGTCGGCAAGAAGAAGGTGACCGTCAAGCTGGAGCACAAGCTCTACGCTGACGAGACCGAATTCTTTGGCGAGCTCAAGAGCAAACTCGCGGAGGCCCTTCAGGACAACCTCGCGGGCTTCAAGCTCGTTGCGGACAAGCTCGACAATCGCGTTCGCATCGGCCTCGAGGCCACCGACGACGTCGACGCTGCCAAGCGTCCGAAGGCCATCGGCCTCGTGTTTCCGAAGCAGGAGCTCGGCAAGATCCTGGGCTTCATCGGTCCGTATAGCGGCTCCAACATGAAGAGCGATGGCTCGCTCACGAAGCGCGCCGAGCTCGAGTCGCCCAACCTGCTCCTCACGGCCTCCAACCCGCCGATGCTGCCGGTGCGTGCCGCGAACGACCAAGCGCAGGGCACCTGGGTCGACAATGACAAGGAGTACAAGTACGTGCCGCCGCGCGGCTCGGCCGGTCTCCAGATCAGCGACGCAGAGCGCAACCGCTTCATCCAGTCGCTGCCCGAGGTCGAGTCGGGCTGCCTCCGATGCCACGCGACCGACTCGGACCTCGCGCCCCATAACTCGCGGGCCAAGTTCATCGAGGCGAAGCTCGCGTACGAGAAGGCCGAGGTGGAGCGCGCGCACGATCCCGAGGGCTATCGAAAGGCCCACGGGACCGACGAGCTGCCTCGAGTTCCCGCCGACACGATCGAGTCTGCCTCGCTCGCGCCGACGCTTGACCAGGGGCGCTGGACCTTCCGTCAGCTGAACTGCAACGGCTGCCACCTTCTCGAGGGTTACGAGAACAACAAGGACGCCGGTCCTGCGCTCGACCACGTCAGCGCGAAGGCCGACCCGGAGTGGCTTATCTCGTGGATTCGCTATCCGCGCGGATTCCGGGCGAAGACGAGCATGCCGAACCTGTGGCCGGCTCCGATCGACCCGGCTTCGAAGGTCCCGTATGCTGAGGGCTCGCCGCAGCATTCGAAGTGGCTCCAACTCCGCGCCGATGAGACGGTGGCGATCGCCGCCTACCTCTACGAGCGCAGCGAGAACCCTGCCACCCTCCCGGGGGCGGGCAAGGCAAAGGACGCGAAGCCGCTGCGCGAGCAGATCAAGGGTTACGCGGACGTCGAAGGTGCGAGCGCCGAGCACGGCAAGGCGCTGTTCGAGGCCTACGGTTGCCAGGGCTGCCATGCGAACACCGAGGGCGCTAGCCTCCCGGATTCGTGGCGCGGTCGCGAGCGTGACATCGCTCCGAACCTGGCCAACGTCGCGTCGAAGACCAACGCCGACTGGCTCGCATACTGGGTCGAAGACCCGCAGCGCTACTGGCACGGGACCGCGATGCCCAACCTGCGCCTCTCGCGCAAGGAGTCGGCGAGCGTCGCGAAGTACCTCATGACGCTAAAGAGCGAGGCGCTCGCAGCGGCTCCGGTCACCAAGGCTGAGGCGGAGCTCGTCGCGGATGCGAATAAGCGGGCGGAGCTGGTTACGTGCGCTGCGGCGGGCGGCGCCAAGATGAGCCGCGTCGACTGCGGCGAGAAGACGATCGCCTACCGCGGCTGCTACGGCTGCCACCGAATCTCGGGCTACGAGAACTTCGCGCCCATCGGCCCGGAGCTTAGCGGCTTCGCGAAGAAGGACACGACGACCTTCGACTACGGCTACGCGATCGCCGACCACAATCTCCAGACGACGGAGACCTACGCCACGCTGAAGCTTGACTCGCCGCGCATCTACTCGCGCGACCGCGTCGAGCTCAAGATGGGTGACTTCGACCTATCAGCCGAAGAGATTCGCGCGCTTGTGGTGTTCTTGAAGGGCACCGTGCCTTCGACGCCGACCGCTCCGTTCGACCCGATGAAGAACGAGCAGTACGCGGCGCAGGCCGAGGGTCGTCGACTCGTGAACGACCTCAACTGCCGTGGCTGTCACATGCTCGAGGGTCGAGGCGCCGAGATCGACGGTTGGCGAGCGGCGATCCTCGCGCAGGACGGTCAGGCTCGTGCGCCGTGGCTCGACGGCGAGGGCGCGCGCGTCCAGCCGGAGTGGCTCTTCAACTTCCTCCGTAAGCCCGAAGAGCATGGCATTCGTCCCTTCATGCACCCCGAGTGGGCATGGAAGGACGAGGTCCCGAACGACAAGTTGGCGCTGCGCATGCCGTCGTTCCGTCAGCTCACGCCGGAACAATGGACGTCAATCGTCCGCTACTTCTCGGCTTGGGACGACCAGCCCTACCCGTACCAAGTTCCGGTCGCGAACGAGCTGACGAAGGATGAGAAGCTCTGGGCCCTCCGAAACATGAACTCGGATCAGGCGGGCAATTGCCAGAAGTGCCACTTCTACGGTGAGTTCCCGGTTCAGCGCGGCCTCGAGGAGCTTGCGGCGCTCGCTCCCAACATCGCGGAGATGCGGCATCGCCTCCGTCCCGATTGGGTCCGAGAGTGGCTCCTCCGTCCAGCCAACTACCTGAAATACACCAAAATGCCTGCCTTCTTCGCCTCGGCCAACCGCCCGAAGGACGCCGCGCGCTGGCCGGACGAGAACGATCCCTTCCTGTCGCCGCCCACGGTGGGGTGGAACGAGGCGGTGCCGGGCTTCGAGAAGCTCACCGCCGAGCAGCAGGCGACGCTCATTCGTGACTTCCTCTACACGATTCCGGACGGGGCTCCCTGGCCGGCGCGTGGGGCGGAGGATTCGAGCGTGCTCGTCGACCCGGCCGCTGGTGTGGTCGCCGATCAGGCTGGGGACGCCAAGGGCGACAAGAAGGCCGACAAGAAGGCACCGAAAACCGGGGCTCTCCCGGGCCCAATGCGGTTCTAAGGCGGCCCGTTGACGCTGCGAGAGGGCGGTCTCCGAGAGGTGGCCGCCCTCAGCACTTCGTGGGCCCGGAGAACCTGTTGGTCCGTCCTCAGCTTCGGACTACGGTGCCACCATGCCCTTCAAGAGCGTTTCGGGTTGGAAAAAGCTCGGCTCCCTCGAGGCCGAGATCGTCGCGCTTTCTCCTTATGCCCCGGGGAGCGTGTGCGGAGCGTTCAGCACCGATCCGGTGAAGGTCGCCATTTTTCCGTTCGCCGCGGGCCAGGTGAAGGTGCAGGGCGTCTCGCTCGACGGTTGTCTAGACGGAGCGCTCCTGGACGAGCGGGTGGCGCTGCTGCGGGGTCGTGAGGAGCTCTGGGCGGTGCTCGACGTGCAGCACAAGCCGAAGATCGACCCGGTCGGTCGCTCGACTCGCAGCCTCGTCAACAACCCGGGCACGAACAGCGCACTCGCGCTCGACTGGAGCGGCCAAGGGGTCGAGCTGAAGCTCGAAGGGCATGAGGTGGTGGGCCGGGAGTTTCCGAACCGCGGGACGATCCGCAGCTGCTTCCTCGACGGCTTGAATTGCTACGTCGTCGCCGAGGAGGGCGAAGGCGGCGGGCGCTTTCGCGAGCACGCAGGCGGGACGCCCGAGTCAGGGACGCAAATTCGCTGTGATTTGCCGCTCGCGGCGAAGAAGATGAGTCGTGTCGTTGGCGGTCCGCAACTCTCCGCGCTGACGCGTCCGGGCGGGATGGAGGTTTGCGTGATTCGCAAGGTCGGGGCCGCGGCGGTCGAGGCGCGGACGCTCTCCCTCGACGCAGCGGTCGCGGACATCGCGGTGCTCGAGACCACGCTCTTCGTTGCGACGAAGGACGGCCGCCTCCTTGGGTTTGGTGGCGACGTGCTCCATCGCACCGGAGACGGAGGCCACCTTGCGCCCACCTTTGATTCGAAGATGGGCGCGGGGTGTGAGCCCACGGTCCTCGCGGTCACGAGCCGCGGTGGGAACCGCGTTTGGGTCGGTACGAAGGACGGCGACGTCCTTCGCGCGGATGCCGTGAAAGGCTCCGGCCTCAGCGCATGAATTCGCGGACGCTCTCGAGCGTCGCGGCGGCGATCCCAGCGAGGAGAGCGTGAGCATCGAGGTCGACGAGGAGCCGCAGCCCTTCGGCGTCCTCTTCGACGCGCGCCGGTGAGCGCGGCGAGCCGAGCCCGAGGAGGTGACCGAGATCGCTCGCCGCGAGGTCTTGGAACGCATCGGCGAGCGGCGTGAGCGCGTTGGTTCCCGCATACGCGCCTTGCAGCCGCACCGTGAGCGCGAGGGTTCCCTCACTCGTCGGTTGCATGGCGAGCCCCGCGGAGGTGGCTCCGCCCAGCAGACCTCGCGCCCCGCGGCTCGCCGGCCCATCGAAAGGTCCGAGCCAATATCCTCGCGCCGGAGCCGCTCCTAAGCGGAGCTCAAGCGCAAGCACGTCGGGGTCGTTCGAAGCTGCGGTGTTGGCCGAGAGTCGACCTTCGGCGTGCAGCAGCGCAATTCGCGCAGCGCCGCGAGCCCGAGAGCCGTCGTACTGGTAACCCGCGACGTTGCGCCCTGCGGCCACGTACGCACGCTCTTGTCGTCCGAGCCGACCCCACACGCCCAACAGCTGATGCCCGATCTCGCGTCGCTCTGCGTCGCCGGTGAGGCGCTCGCGAAACTTCCGCTCGAGCTCTGCGGAGTCGCCCTCGTGCCGCACGACGAAGAAGACGCTGCCACTGCCGTCCGCGTTCGGCGAGCGATGGCCCGCGAGCACGATCTCGGGCAGGACTCGGAGATCGAGGTTGGTCGCCTGTGCGAGGGCGTCGAGGCGCTCGTCACGCAGCACGCGGGAGAGCGATGGGCGTAGCCAAGAGAGCGACATGAGCTCCGCAGGGCGGAGCACGAACAACCACTCGAGGCCCACCGCCGAGACGATGTCGGTGAGCCTCGCGACGTGCCGATCGGGCCTCGTGGGCGGAAGGACATCGCGCTCGACCGGCGGTTGCGCGCTGCCGCATCCGAGTCCCGCAAGCGCGAGTGCCGAGACGACACCGCAAGCGAGGGCGTCGCGACGGTCGAGCCCGCGCGTCGAGCCTTCCGTGTGCAGCTTCCGTCGGCGGCTCAACCCGCCGCGCCGCGCTCCGAGACTCCGGCCGTGATCGGGTGCTGTTTGCTCTCGTCGACGATCTCGCGGAGCTCCTTGCCGACCTTGAAGAACGGCAAGCGCTTCGAGGGGACTGCGACCGACTGTCCTGTGCGCGGGTTGCGACCGGTATACGCCTTGTAGGGGCGCACCGTGAAGCTCCCGAAGCCGCGGATCTCGATTCCCTCGCCGCGTCGTAGCGCCTCGGTCATCGTGTCGAAGACGCAATTGACGACCTGCTCGGCGCGCGCCTTGGTGATGTCGCCACGTGCCGTGACCGCCTCGATGAGCTCGCTCTTCGTCATCCCCCAGGCTCCTTCGCGTACCCTCGAAGCTCGCCTCCGAGCCCAGAATTGTCAACGGATTTCGGATAGTTCGAGGGCGTCGATGGACCACCCGCCAGCGCGCGCGACGAGGCTTGTCACCGAGACATCGGCGGGAAGTGCGAACGGCGGGAGTTGTTCGCATCCGCCGCGCGTCCCGATGGTCCACGTGTGCAGCTCGCGCGCCCCCGCGAGGACCGCGAGCGTCGCGTTGCGCCCGGGGGCCGCCGCGAGGATGGGCGTAAGCGCCCGCCCCCCGAGACCGCGCGGCAGGGCGAGCCTCACCTCCGCGTCGTGGTCGCCGTGGATGGCGAGCGCGCGGCCGCGGGACGTGCACGCCGAGTGGTCGAAGGAGAGCGACGCGTGGCCGCGGAGCTGCGCGAGGGGAGGCCAGAGCGACTCGCCCTCGAGTCGTAATGGGAGCGATGCGGTCGGGCGCTCGTCGAACGGGCGTGGCGCGAGCGACGCCGCCCCGGTGCCAAAGTCGTAGCGGTAGTCGAACGCGCGCGGTCGGCCCCAGGCTTCCCAGCTCAGTCGGTCGAGGTCGTCGCCGTGGCGTCGGACGACTCGCGCTCCCACCCCGTAGGCGAGGTTGAAGCCGTGGTCCGTGTCGATGAAGACGAGGTCCTGCGTCGTGTTTACGCCGGCGCGCTCGACGACCTGCGCTTCGTACATCGGCCTGCCGCCTTCGCGGTCGCGGAGGTGGTCGTGATCGGCGCCCGTGCCGAGCGCGAAGCCGGCGAACATCAACGTGAGCGTGCCGCGTCCGCGCGCCGCGACGGTGTGCCATGACGACGCTGGGGTCAGCGCGGCGCTTGACGGAGAGCAATTGACGAGCGCGAGCGCCGCCAGGACATGCTCGAGGGGCAGCACGTCCGCGAAGAGCCGCGCGCCGCCTCCGGGGTAGCTGCCGTCGAAGTAGAAGGGCGCGTAGGCGAGCACGTGCGTGACGACGCAAGCCGCCGCCCATCGCCCAAGCGGAGCTCGCACGAAGGCGCCGACCACCACGAGCGCGAACAGCGGGCCGCAATTGAGGGGATCGGAGACATGATGAAGGAGCCGCCGTCCGGTCGTGCCGAGGGCGGCCACGACGCCGAAGCCTTCGCGGAGGTGGTGCTCGACGAACTCCCCGTGCTCGCCCACGCAGCCGATGCCTGAGCCAAATCCGTAGCGGAAGCAGCCTGGTGGCCCGTCGCTCCGCTCGTAGTAGCGACCTTGCGCCGTGCCGAGCACGCTGCCCGTCGCCGCGTGTTGATAGGCAAACCAGAGGGCCAACGGGAGCGAGGCTCCGAGCGCGAAGGGGAGCGCGAGGTGCGCGAGGTCTTTCGCGGACGAGCCTCGCCGGGCGACGAGGAGCGTCATCGCGAGGAGCGTCGTCGTGAGGGCGAGGGCGCTCACGGGGCGCGTCGCGAACAGGGTGCCGAGCGCGAGCCCGCCGACCAGCGCGTGGGCTCTCTCGCCATCCGTCGTGGCCTTCCACGTTGCCGCGAGCGCGACGGTCACGCAGAGCGCCGCGAGACCGTGCGACATCGTGTCGGCGGTGTGGTACCGCAGGGCTGCCGAGAGCACCGAGAGCACGGCGGCCGCGGCCCCAGCGGCGTCTTCGAGTCTGTCGTCTGCGCCTTCGAGCTCACGGGCCGCGAGGCGGGCGAGCCATGACGTCGCGACACAGATCCCCGCGGCCACCAGCGGCCCTATGGCGAGCGGTGCGCCGAGCCACGCTCCGATCGCAAGCACGGCTGGCCAGCCGGGTGGAAAGATCACGCTCGCCGACGGCGCATCCCCCGCGGCTCGGACGAGAAAGCGGCCGAGGACGGCGTGCTCGGGCTCTGGGAGCGGCAGCGCGAGCTTGCCGGCCGCGAGCGCGCGCGCCTCGAGGAGGTAAGCCGTCGCGTCGATGATGCGAGGGCCGCCGCGCAGGTAAAATGCGATGTAGCCTGCCGATAAGAGCGCTGCGACGAGTGGCGCGATCCGCTCCAGCACGCGGACGGCGCGTGGCGTCGGGACGGGCCGAACGATGAGCAGCAGGACCGCTGCCGCGAGCGCCCCCCAGCGCACCGCATCGCCGGGCGTGCTCCACGCGAACGGGCCGCCGAGGGAGACCTCCACGCCTCACTCCGGGAGCGTCGCCGAGGGGACACCTCGCGGAGCGAGCGTCCACAGATGGTAGAGGACCGCTTCCCCTTTCGATGCGGTGACCTCGAGCCGAACCTCGGGGGGGAGTCCGGCGGGCAGCTCAAGCCCGACCTCGACCCAGCGCCCTTGACTCGGCTCGACGTCGAGGGTGCCAAGCGGCGCTCCATCGAGGACGACGCGGAGCGAGCTCGGCTGATCCGGCGCTAGCCGCACGAGGAGGCGTCCTCCGTCGCGTGGGGCTCGGACCCGCATCGACACGGTGACGTCGGGCGGCACGATTCGACCAGCGTCGAAGAGATCGCGCTCGGGCGCGAGCGGATCGGCGAGGACGCGGTACTTCACGAACCCGAGGCCAGGCCGCGGCAGATCGTGGGCGTGCGCCTTCTCGCTCACCAGGTCCGCGAGGTCGAGCTCGTCGACGACGACCTCGCGCTTGGACGCGCTCCGCGGCGTCCCGTATTCGTCGAGCGCGCTCCAGTCCGTTCGATAGAGGACCTTCTCTGCACCACCGCAAATCACGTTGCCGACGACGGGGACCGCCGCGAGAAAACGCCCGAAATGAATGGGCAAGTCACCCCACCACGACGGGTAGATCGCCATCGTGTCCGGGCGCTCGTCCACCGGGATGCGCTCGATCTGCTCGAGCGTCGCGCCGAGGCCGTTCAGCGTCGAGCGCGCGAAGGGGGAGCGGTGGTACCCGCCGAGCCCGATGAGGTCGATGCCCGCGCGATCGGACGCGTAGAGCAGCGCCCCGGCGTCCCCAACGAGCACGCGCTTCACGTCGAGCCGCTCGAGCAAATACCCGGCCGTGAGCTGCTGGTCGAAGATGTTGCGCGAGGCTCGCCCGAAGAACCAGATCTGGTCGCGCATGCGCGGTTCCTGGTGGTGCCAGTAGAGCGCCGCGAGGGCCACCGCCCCGACGAGTCGTAGCGGCGTCCAACGCGCGAGCGCCCGCTTCGACGCGGACGCGGCCGTCGGGACGCCGCCGGCGAGGAGCCCGAGCCCCATCGCCGCGAGCAAGAACATCCAGGCCGCCGCCGGCATCGCGTAGCGCTCGTTTTGCCATCGGACCTGCATGTTGACGGAAATCAATAAGAGCCAGCCGACGACCTGGACCCAAAGGAACAGCGCCATCGGCCTAAGACGCTTGTTCGCGAGGGGGGCGAGGGCGAGGGCGAGCGGGAGGTAGCCCCAGGGCGGCCCCTCTGCGAAATGATGGTGGAGGAGGCGAGGGACGATGTAGCGCAAGAGGTCCAGATAGGTGTTCCAGCGCTCCTTGCCGTCCATGAAAGGGTGGTAGAGAAGGAGCTTCGCGATCGCGCCGTTCGCGGCGTACTCGCCGGTAAAGGCCCGGTTTGCGAGCGCTTGGACGACCAGCAAGAGCACCGGCGGGAGCCCGGCTCGAAGGAGCAGCGCGAGCGAGTCGGCGAGCTTTGTGTGATGGCCGTCGCGTCGCGCGACGTAGACGCCGAAGAAGCCGAAGGCGGCTGCACAGATCGCCGATTCCGGTCGGGTCGCGACGAGCAGGGCGTTGGCGGCGCCGACGAGCCAGGCGCGGTGGCGAGCGGTGCGCGCGTCGGCTGCGCGGACCTGGTGCACGAGGGCGCCGAGCGCGAGGCCCCAGACCCCGAGGTGCCAAGCGTTCTCCATGCCGCTCCACAGCGTCCAGTCGAGGGCCCCGAGCGAGAGGACCGTCGGCGGGAACAGGTACTTGATCCAGGCATGCTCGCGGCCGCCGACGGGGTCGAGGCGGGCCGCGAGGTCGTCGACGAGCTTGCCGGCTTGGTGCAGGAACACGAACACGCCCAGGTGGGCGATCACCGCCGCCCACACCATCAGAAAGAGACCGCGAAAGCCGATGGCGTAGCCGAGGGCGAGCACCACGGGGTAGGAGAGGCTCGTGTTGCCGCTCGAGTAGCCGTTCCCCTCCGTCCACTGAAACGGGTACCCGCGAGCGAATGAGCGCGCGTAGTCGAAGTGGATGAACACGTCGTCGAGCGGCGCGGACCATGCCCCCTTGGTCTGGAGCAACATGTAACCGTAGAAAGCCGATGACGCGAATGCCGCGCAGGCGAGCGCGAACGCTGCGTAGACGTAGCTGTCATGCTCGAGCCACGCGCGCGCGAAGCGATCCACTCGAGACGGAGCGCTCACGTTCGTCACCATAGTCGAATTCGCACGAAGGGTCGGAGCAATTGACCCTCCCGAGGAGGGGCGCTACATCTCTCAGCCGGCCACGTCCGGCCAGGGAGCGAGTTGGCAATCCGCATGCGATGGTCCGTCGAAGTCACCCGCGTTGGGAAGGGCGAGGTGCTCGATGAGCTCTGCCTCGAAGCCACGCATTGGCAGCAGGCGTTGAAGCGGGCTCGCGAGATCCGAGGCGAGGGTGACACCCTCGAGGGATTGTCGATCGAGGCGCTCGACGAGGGATGTCGCGCGATCGACGCGGGCTCCGCGCTTCGCTACGAGGTCAGGCCCGCAGACGACGACGCGCCGCTCGTCGAGACTTCCGCGCAGGCAGGCACCGCCTCGAGCGATGGCGACGACGCGTCGAGCGGTGATGCGCCGCCGTCCGCGCGTGCGTCGCGGCGCTCGATCGAGCGCTCGTCGTCACGCCGTTCGATCGGGGAAGCCAAGGCCTCGGCGGCGGGTGCCGCGGGCGAGGATGCCGCGGCGCGCCCCTCGACGACCGGTGTGTCGCGCGTCTCGGCGCGACCCGCGACCTCGCCCGTCGCGGCTCGCCCGTCGACCGCGTTCGGGGCAAAGGCGAAGGCTGCGCCCCTCGCGCGGATGTCCGATGCAGAGGCTCCAAACACGCCGCCCGCTGGGACTCAGGTTCGCGCGCCCCGCGCCGCGACGGCCGAGGAGGCGCGCGCGGACGAGGGCCCCGCTGCGGTCGCCAAGGAGGATGACCGGTTCGAGCTCGTCTCGAGTCGCACGTCGCCTTCAACTCCTCGGATACCCCTCGCTCACCATGAACGTACGTACGCGCTGAAGGTCTCGATGTCGTCGTCCGAGCTCGAGACGTTCCTCGCGGAGCGCCTCGCCGAAGTTCGCGCCGAGCTCGTCGGCGCGAAGTCGGGCAACGTCCTCGATCTCGCCGTATTTCCTGAGGTATTCGAGGGGCGGCCGTCCGTCCCACCGCTGATGACGCTGCGCTGGTGCGACTGGCGCGACACGCCCGAGGTCGCGGCAGACCCCTACGGCGTCCACGAAGAGAGCCTCGCCGAAGAGGTTGCGTCCGCACGCGAGCCTGCAGCGCGGCCAGCGCCCGCGAGGAAGGAAGCCCCGGTCGAGGTGCGTCGGCCACTCCCCTCGAAGCCAGCTCCCGAGCCTACGCCTGCTGCCGACGAGGAGGCCGCGTCCGGGACTCCGACCTCCGAGGAGACGCAGCGCAAGAAGGTGCTCCCGAAGGTCTTGCCGAAGGCGGCCCCGCGCGCTGCGTCGGAGACGCCCGCGCCGGCGCGAGCCTCGACGGCGAGCCCGGCTCCCAAGGAGCCTGCCAAGGCTGCCGCAAAGGAGCCCGACGACGCCGAGACCTTCCCAGCGAAGCCCTTTACCTCGAGGCGCCCGCTCGGCTCGCGCGCCCCGCTCGGAGCGCGACCATCGACCGCCGGGGCCGCGGCTCGCCCAGGCCCCGTCGCCGGCTCGAAGCCTGCGGCCGCGACGCGCGTGGCCGGTGGCCAGGACATCAAACCGACGGTCGCTGGGACGACCTCGTCGGGTCGCGTCTCCTCGACCTCGGACGAGAACGCGGGCGACTCCGACGACGACGACGGCCCGGTCCCGTTTTCGGCCGACCAAGAACGTCCGTCGCGCCGCTCGATCCTGACGGTCGAGGAGCCTCCGCGCGCATCGCAGCGCGGCTCCGTTCGCGTCGTTTCGGCCAGCGCCGGCGGTTTCGAGAGCACGTCGGCCCGCCCCTCGGTGAGACCCCCGGCGGCGCTCGAAGGGCGTCCCCTCACCCGCGACGAGAAGGAGGCGCGGCATAATGCTGCGCGGCTGCGCGCGTCGACCGTGCCTCCTCCTGGGGCCCGAGGCGGCAAGCGAGTCTCTGGGGACCAGCTGCTCGCCGACCTCTTCGAGTCGATGTCCGAGCTTCACTACCTCTCGGACGCGCTCGAAGGCGCGGCCCATGTGCTCTCGGTCGCGCTCGAGAAGCTGCCGAGCGAGGTCGGCATGGTGTCGCTCTTCGACCTCGATCGATGCGAGTACGTCGTCGTGCGGCAGACCGGGGGCCAGCGCAGCGCGTTGCTCCTTCGCGCCCCCGAGGCCGCGTCCTTCCCCGCGCAGGCGATGCGCACGAAGAAGCCGCTCGCCGTGAACGATGGGTTCGAGTTGTCTGACAAACTCGACGTTCGCTGGCAGGAGCCCGGCGCAGACCCGCAGAGCTATCTGTGCGGTCCCGTCGAGATGGCGGGGCGCACGCTAGGCCTCGTCGAGCTCCTGAATCCCCGCGACGGCCGCGGCTTCGAGGCCGGAGACGCGAACGCGCTGGGCTACATTTGCAAGCAGTACGCGGAGTTCCTCGACAAGAATGGCGTCAACCTGGATCCCAACGCGATCCTCGCGGTCTCCGACGTCGGCGCGCGTCGCTGAGCATCGGGGGAGCGCGTGAGGGGCTGGGTGCGACGCCTCCGAGACGCTTGGCTCTACCTCACCGTCGTGCCGGCGGTGAGTCTCGCGGTGCTCTTGCTCGCGGGCTTTGCGCTCCGCGCCAACGTCCAGGTCGAGCGCTCGCGGCAGCAGAGCGTGTTCGACGCGACGTGGTCGGTCGCGTCCGAGCGCGTCGATCGCCTCGACAAGATGATCATTGCGCAGGACAACGCGGTCGCCGCGAGCGTGGACGTCACGCAGCTCGCGGCGTTGGCGGCGCGCTGGCTGCCTACGGCCTCGCGTGAGACGCCCACCGTCCGCGCGGTCATGGTGGTCGACCTGGGTCACGCGAGCTCCGAGGTTCGCGCCTACGTTGCGCCGACACCCGGCCCTGACGAGGAGAGCTTTCGGAGACTCGTGATCCAGAAGCTTCTGCCGCTCATGCAGCTGCACTCGCCGCCCGAGGAGCAGCTACGGCATCTCCACCGCACCGTGTCGGGCCGCAGCTATCTCCTCAGCTACTGGCAGCGGATGGACGGGGATAGGCCGCTCCTCGTCGTTGTGTGGCACGACATCTCGAGGCTCGTTCACGAGGTAATGCCTCAGCTCTATCGCGAGCTCGACAAGAACAGCCGCATGAATGTGATCGACGCGCGCGGCCGCGTGCTCTTTGGTCCCGCCATTCGTGCGTCGGGGCCCCTCGTGAGCCTACCCTTCCCAACGACGCTCTACGACTGGCGGCTGCAGGTCGCGTTGACGAGCGCCGAAGGCCTGGAGGAGAAGGCGCGTAGGCAGCGCCTCGTCACGCTCGGCATGGTCGGGCTCGCCGCGGTGGTCGTCCTGGCTGCGACGATCGCGCTCGTGCGGGCCGCACGGGAGGAGCGTCGCCTCGCCGCGTTGAAGGGCGACTTCGTCGCCAACGTCTCGCACGAGCTGAAGACCCCGCTCGCCTCGGTTCGCATGTTTGGGGAAATGCTCCTCACGGGGCGCGTCGCCAACGACGACAAGCGCCGAGAGTACTTGAAGATCATCGTCGGAGAGAGCGAGCGGCTGACGAGCCTCATCGACAATGTTCTCGATTTCGCGAAGGTCGAGCGCGGCAAGGATGCGTACGATTTCGGTGAGGGTGACTTGCTCGAGGTCGCGCGCCGGGCCGTGGACAACTTGCGCTATCGTGCGGAGCGGCAGGGCGTCATCCTCGGCCTCGAGGGGACGCACGGTCCATGCGTCCTCGACGAGCGTGCGATCGAGCTCGCCGCGATGAACCTCATCGACAACGCGCTCAAGTACGCGCGCGGCACCAAGGTCATCCGCGTCGCGGTCGAACCCCTCGCCGACGGTGCCAAGCTCGTCGTGAGCGACGAGGGGCCGGGCATCGACGAAGACGATCGGGCACGCATCTTCGACAGGTTCGTCCGAGGCCGCGAGGCTCAGGCCCAACGCACACGAGGCAGCGGCATCGGGCTCGCGCTCGTCAAGCACATCGCCGAGAGTCACGGCGGCCCGGTCCGCCTCACGACCCGAACGACGCCTCCGACGGGCTCGACGTTCGAGGTGCGGCTCCCCGCTCGCCCCCCGCGCTGGCGCCCTCCACGGGCCTGACCGTGGTGGTGGCGCGCGTTCGCTACTCGATGTCGCCCGAGAGATCCTCGCCGAGGAGCGAGGGCCCTTCTTGGGACGAGGGCTTGGGGGGGCTCGCATCGCCGGAGGCCGCGGGTTTTCCCGCGTCCGGACGCGCGGCATCGCCTTCGCCACCGGGCTCCGCTTCGCCCGGGGTCGCGGGCTCTTTGGGGGCGGGCGGCGCGTCCACGACCTCGGGCTCCGGCGGCTCGGGCATCGGGATCGCGTCGAGCGCGGCGTCGTAGCGCGCTTTCTGCTCGGCGAAGGCCGCCCTCTCGCTCGTCGGGAGGAGCTGAAGCGAATCCATCTTGAGCTCGAGCGCGTCGAAGAATCGGCCATCGCGCTTGGCGCTGAAGTGCAAGTGTGGCCCGGTCGAGCGCCCGGTCGAACCGATGTAGCCGACGAGCTGCCGCGTGCCGACCGCGTCTCCGACCTTGACCCCCTCGGCGAAGCGCGAGAGGTGCGCGTAGCCGGTCTGAACGCCATTCGGGTGCTCGATGAGGACGAGGTTGCCGCTCGGGCCTTGTGGGCCGATGAACGAGATTTTGCCACGAAATGCGGCGTAAACCGGCGTTCCACTCGGGGCGCCGTAGTCGGTCCCGTTGTGCGGCATGACGGTGTGGAGCACCGGGTGCATGCGCTTCGGGTTGAAGTTCGACGTGACGGGCGCGCCGGGGACCGGTGTTCGCCAACCGGCGTTCGAGCTGTGTCGTCCCTTGTCGTCGACGTAGCTCTTTACCGCCTCGCCCTCGAACCAGTACGCGCGAAGCGGTGAGCGCGAGGGGTCGGCGGGGCGATACTCGACGGCCTTGATGCGCTCGTAGCCCGCGAATCGACCGAGCGCGGTGGTCTCGACGATCACTGCCTTCAGGACGCCGCCCTCCTGAAAGGCCTCCGTGCTCGTCTGTCCGTTGAAAGCGTCGTTCAGGGCCTTGATGAGGCCCGCTTCGAGCCCGGCGCTCTCGTAGCTCTTCGTGAAGCTCTTTCCGATGTAGAACGCCGTCGCGAACTCCTCGGCCTTCACCTGCATGTCGAGCTGCTTCGCCTCGAGGAACCCGGCGTCGTTCTGTCGCGCCTGATAAATTTCGGTCGGACCCACCGCGTACTCGAACCCGACGATCTTCTTCGAGCCGCGCTCCATCGCGACCACGTAGGCGTCGCGGCGTTTCGGCCGGTCGAATTTGTAGACGCCCTCGAAGGCCTTCAGGATCCGATAGACCTGGTCCTTCGGGACGTGCTCCTCGTCGAGCGCCGCCGAGAGCGACCTCCGCTGCATCTCGCCTTTCACCACGAGGTGCGTCGAGCGCAGATCTTCGACTCGCCAAGGCTGTGGCAACTCTTGGCGCACACGCTTGACCGGCCCGCGTCGCGGTGCGTCCGCCTTCGCCGTAGCGTCGTCGGGTGTGCTCGACGAGGACGCCGCGCTCGTTGGGGTGACCTCCAGGCCGTCCCGCTGCGCCTTCACGGGGAACACCTGGATCAACAGCGCGAAGACCGACGTCACCGTCGCGAGCGCAAAGAGACCGCCAAAGACCGCCGTCATGCGCGGTGAGACGGGGCTCTCCGAGCGGCCCCCGAGACGCGCGTCGAGCGGTGAGCGCGAGCGACCGGTCCCGAGGAGTGGCGCGCTCGACTCGCGGGGCGTGGGGCGCGACGAGGGTGAGGCATCGAGCGAGCTCGAGCGAGGTCCGACGCCGAGCCGCTCGACGCCGTGGTCATCGACCTCCGGACCGGTCCCGCGCTCATCCGCCATGTCCTGCGGCACGTAGCAGCTACCCGATGACGGAGCAATCACGCGCCCTGCCGCCGCCATTCGCGCGCCGCGGCAAACAAGCTAGGCTCCGCGAGACATGGCTCCCCGCCGCCTCACCCCCGAACAGTGCCGTCTCGTCATCGCTCCGGAGAACCTCCACATGAGGACGACCGAGGACGTCGCGCCGCTCTCGGGGATCGCCTCGCAGTCGCGCGCGCTGCGAGCGCTCGAGTTCGGCCTCGACATCCAGCAGCCGCGGTTCCACGTCGTCGCGGTTGGGGATCCGGGG
>VGRJ01000035.1 GCA_016875405.1 Deltaproteobacteria bacterium
TCGCACGAGGGCGAGCCGCGTCCGCGGGTCATCGCCCGCATGCTGTACGAACCATGAGTCCTTCGACGAGCACCGGCGCGACGCGTCGTATGACCGAGCGACGCACGGCCGCGCTCAGCTCGCGAACATCGTCACGTCGGTCGCAGCCGCAAAGCAGATCTCCTTGGCCGCATCCCAGTCCGGGTGGCGGACGAGCAAGTAGCCGTCCGAGACCAGCGTCTGCTTCCAATCGCGGCGATGGGCGCCTGGCCGAAGCAGCTGATCCTCGACGAGAAATCGCCCGTAGCGCTGCTTCCAGTGGTCGAGCCCGAAGATCCCGGTGATTCGCCCCTGGCCCTTGGCGCGCTTGAACACGATGCCGCAGTTGTACAGGCGCGTCGTCGGCGCCTCGAACGAGCTCCACGCCGCGACCCGAGCCCACTCGCGGAAGAGGTCGATGTCGCAGGTGTGGTTCATCTGGTCGACGAGGTGCGCACCCCCGGGGCGACAGCCGATCTCGCCGAAGATCGCCTCGCCCTTCGGCGTGAAGAACCACTCCATGTGCGTGTACCCGCTGCCCATGCCCAGCGCGGAGAGGACCTTGCGACCGAGCTCACGACCTTTGCGGATCTTCGCCTGCTCGAGATCCCTCACGGTGATGATGACCGGGCTGATCCACTCGTTTGAGCGCGCCTCGAGTGGCTTCGGCAGGTACTGTGCGACGTTCTCGAACGCCGGACGACCTTCGATGCATACGGTGTCGTAGGTGAACTCCTCGCCCTCGACGTACTCCTCGACGCTGACCTCGGTCACGCCTCGCAGCATGCCGAGCACGCGCTCGAGCTCGGCGCGATCGCCGACGCGGTAGGTGTTGGCGCTGCCGGCACCCGCGATGGGCTTCACGATGAGCGGGTAGTCGATCTGCTCGGCCGCGGCGCGCACGTCGTCGGCGGTGAAGGCCCGGGCAGACCGCGGGGTGCGGAGGCCGGCCGCGCGCACGCGCTCCTTCATGAGCTCCTTGTCGCGGAAGCCTCTCACGGTGTCGACGCTCATGCCTGGGAGCCCCCAGCGCTCGCGCAACTTCGCGGCGAGGATGACGAGCGGCTCCCAGTTCGTCCACACGCGGTCGATCGACTGGCCTCGGAGCGCGGCGGTCGCGCGCGCGACGACGTCGTCCTCGTCCATGATTCGCGGGACCGCGACGTAGCCGGAGAGGTAGCGCTTCACCGACTCGGGGAGCCGCTCGCGCGGGGTATCGCCAATGCCGATCACCTGCGCGCCGACCTCGGCGAGGCCTCGGCAGTACTGGATCATCTCGGGCGGATAGCTTGGGGCGAGGAAGACTACGCGCATCGCGAGGCAGGGTAGCAAAGTTGCCGGCGTGCCGGCGCCTCGACGTTTGCGCCTGGACACGTTGGCGCTGCGGCATCCTGGCCGCGTCCGCCCGACTTGGGTACGCTCTCGACTCTCCCCATGCGGCCCGTCGTCTTCGTCGCACCCTTTCCGCTCGAGACCACCATGCGCTTCGCGAGGGCCGCCGCGAGGCTTCCGGGCGTGCGCCTGCTCGCCGTCGTTCAAGAGCCGCCGCGCGGTCGCGACGCGCGCCTCTTCGCCGACGTGGTCCGAGTCAAGGACGGCCTGTCTACCGCGCAGCTCGCCGAAGCGGTCGACTTGCTCCGCAAGAAGTATGGGCAACCACATCGGATCGTGGGCGTGCTCGAGGTGCTTCAGGTGCAGCTCGCGACGCTCCGTCGCCACTTCGGCGTACCAGGCACTGACCCCGACACCGCCGATCTGTTCCGCGACAAGGCTCGAATGAAGGATCGGCTGCGAGCCGCGGGCCTGCCCGTCGCACGCCATGCGCTCGTCCACTCGCGCGCCGACGCCGAGGCGTTCATGCGGGCCGTCGGTTTCCCGATGGTCCTGAAGCCCCCCGCAGGGATGGGCGCGAAGGCCACCTTCCGGGTGCACGACGCCGAGGAGCTCTACCGAGCGCTCGGAGGCATGGGCGCGAGCCGCGAACACCCCGTGCTCGCCGAGGAGTTCTTGACCGGCGAGGAGGGGAGCTTCGACACCGTGACCGTGGGCGGGGTGCCGAGCGGCGACTCGGTGTCCTTGTACCTGCCGACCCCGCTCCGCGTGCTCGAGAACCCCTGGATTCAGTGGTGCTGCCTCTTGCCTCGCTCGATTCACACGCCCGAGTTCGACGCGGTCCGCGCGGTCGGCGTGAGGGCGATCAAGGTGCTCGGCCTGCGCGACGGCTTCACCCACATGGAATGGTTCCGAAGGCCCGACGGAACGGTGGCGATCGGCGAGATCGCCCAGCGCCCGCCGGGGGCGAACATCACGCGCATGATCGGCCTCGCGAACGACCTCGACCCCTATCGCGCGTGGGCTCGCGCCGTGATCGACGGCGCGTTCGACGGCCCCTGGGAGCGCCGACACGCGGTCGGCTGCGCGTTTCTCCGCGGCATGGGACGCGGCCGAATCTCGGGGCTCACTGGAGTCGCCGAGGCGAACGCGGCGGTCGGGCGGTTCGTCGAGGAGGCCGAGCTGCCGAAGCTCGGCGCGCCAAAGAGCGACAGCTACGAGGGCGACGGCTACGCGATCGTCCGCTCCGACAGCACGGACGTTGTCCGACGCGCGCTGCGGACCATCATCGAGACCGTCAAGGTGCACTACGCATGAAGATCCTATTCCTCTCGTCCGAGGTGGCTCCGTTCGCGAAGACCGGCGGGCTCGGCGACGTCGGCGCGGCGCTCCCGCGTGCGCTGGCAGCGCGAGGTCACGACGTCCGCGTGGTGATGCCGTGCTACCGCCGCGTGCTCGAGGGCAACCACCGCCTGCGGCTGCTCATCCCACCGATGACGCTCGCGGTCGGGCCCGCGCGGCTGTCCTTCGACACCCTCGAGGCGACGCTGCCCGGGTCGGACGTGCCGGTCTACCTCGTCCGCTGTCCGCGCCTCTACGACCGACCCAACGTCTACACGCAAGACGGCGACGAGCACCTCCGCTTCGCGCTCCTCAACTGGGCTGGGCTCCGCATCGCTCAGCAGCTCGGCTTCGCGCCCGACATCCTCCACGCGAACGATTGGCAGACCGGCCTCGCGCCGCTGATGGCGAAGACCGTCTTCGCGTGGGATCGGCTCTTCGAGCGCACGCGGTCGGTGCTCACGATCCACAACATCGGCCACCAGGGGACCTTCCCAGCCTCGGCGGTCCACGAGGTCGGGCTCGGCATAACCGCCGAGAGCTTCCACCAGGAAGAGCTCGCGCGCGGGCGCATGTCGTTCATGCTCACCGGCCTCCTCTACGCGAACGCGATCACGACGGTGAGCCCGACGTACGCCCGTGAGATTCAGACGCCCGAGCATGGCGTTGGGCTCGACGGGTACCTGCGCGCGCGCCGCGACGTGCTGTTCGGCATCCTGAACGGCATCGACGAGGACGAATGGAACCCCGCGAAGGATCGCCACCTGCCGCACCCGTTCAGCGCCGACGACCCTTCCGGCAAGGCAAAGAACAAGGAGGCCTTGCTGCGCGAGCTCGGCCTGCCGCAACGTCCCGGCGTCCCGCTCCTCGGCATCGTGAGCCGCCTCGCCTGGCAGAAGGGCTTCGACCTGTGCTTCGAGGCCCTTCCTGCGCTCTTCATGCAGCGGGATGTCCAGCTCGTGGTGCTCGGCTCGGGTGAGCCGAAATACGAAGCGTTCTTCGGGGAACTCGCGCGGCGCTTGCCGAACCGTGTGCGCTTTCTGAACCGCTTCAGCGAGCCGCTCGCACACCTCATCGAGGCGGCGAGCGATCTCTTCCTCATGCCCTCGCGCTACGAGCCGTGCGGGTTGAACCAGATGTACAGCCTCGTCTACGGGACGCCTCCCATCGTGCACCGCACCGGTGGGCTCGCCGACACCGTGCGCCGCTGGAACCCCATGACGGGGCAGGGCAACGGCTTCGTGTTCGATCACTTCGACGCGCGCGGGCTCAAGTGGGCGCTCGGCGCGGCGGTGGACGCCTACCGGCAGCGACGAGGCTGGAACCGCCTCCGCGACAACGGCATGCGCTCGCGCTTCGGATGGTCAGAGCGCGTGGTCGAGTACGAGGATCTCTACCGCAAGCTCTGTCCCCCTACGGCATGAGAATTTGCCGCCCATTCGTCGCCCGCCACACGCGGCTCTGTTAACGTCGGGGCCCTCGCGATGCCCATCAACGTCGTCTTCCTCGAGCCCGCCTTCCCCTCGAACCAGCGCGAGTTCGTCCGCGCCCTCCACGCCGTCGGGGCCCGCGTCATCGGCATCGGTGAGCGCCCGCTCCATGCGCTCGGTGACGAGCTCCGCTCGCAGATGATCCACTACGAGCAGATCTCGAACGTCACCAGCACCGCGCAGGTCGAGCGGGTCGTGAAGGCGCTCCAGCGAAAGCTCACGATTCATCAGCTCGAGTCGACGATCGAGGCCCACGTCATGTGCGCCGCCAAGGTCCGAGAGGCGTGCGGAATTCCTGGAACGAGCGTCAAGACCACCTACCTCTGTCGCGACAAGCCCGCGATGAAGGAGGCGCTTCGCGCCGCGGGGATTTCATGCGCGCAGTCGATCGGCTCGGGCGATCCCGAGGAGATCCGAGACTTCGCGCGCCGCGTCGGCTACCCGCTGATCGTCAAGCCCCGCGACGCGGCAGGCGCCTCGGGCACGATGAAGTGCAACAACGATGCGGAGCTCGAGACGGCCTTCCGCTCGTTCGGCGTCGTGGCTGGCCGAAGCGTCGCGGTCGAGGAGTTCATCGAGGGGCACGAGGGTTTCTGGGACACGCTCACCGTGGGCGGGCGCGTGATCCACGAGTTTGTCAGCCACTACTACCCGAACGTCCTCGACGCGATGCGGCACCGCTGGATCAGCCCCCAGTTCATCGCGACGAATCGCATCGACGCGGTCACGGGCTACGACGAGCTGAAGTTGATGGGCCGCAAGGTCCTCGGCGCCCTCGGCATCGAGTCGAGCCCGACCCACATGGAGTGGTTCTACGGCCCGAAGGGACTCAAGTTCAGCGAGATCGGCTGCCGCCCACCGGGGGTCCGTGCGTGGGACCTCTACGCGGTCGGAAATGACATCGACATCTACCGCGAGTGGGCGATGACGATGGTGCACGGCAAGCCGAGCCAGCCTCTGTCTCGGCGCATGGCCGCTGGCATCGTGGCGCTTCGCCCGAGCCAGGACGGCCGCATCGTCGACTACCGGGGGGTAGGCGACATCGAGCGTGCCTTTGGGCAGTGGATCATCGACGCGCACCTACCTTCGCCTGGGACGCCAACCCAGCCCGTCGAGGCCGGCTACATGGCGAACGCCTGGATCCGCCTCAAGCACTCGGACTACGACGAGCTTCGCCGCATGCTCGACATCGTCGGTCGGACCGTGAAGGTGATCGCTCGCTGAGGAGGACGGCGTTGGTACCTGCACGTCGCTCCGGCTTGTCGCGGCCCGCGCCGCGTGTTCGCCAGGCCTCGACCCACGCCGAGGGGCGAAGCCGCCCCTGTGCGCTCGCGGTGCTTGGCCAGCAGCGCTTCGTCCGAACGCTGTCGTCCGCCGTCGCGGCGCTCGACGTCCGCGGCCGCTTCGCGCTCGTCACCGCCGGGTGGCAGGAGCGCGAGGGCGAGGACCAGGAGCTCGCCGATTACCTCGGCGGCAACACCGTGAATTTGCGCCTGCACCGGCGCGCTGACGAGCTCTTCGCAGAGGATCGTGAGCTCGCCGAGGCGCACCGAAAGAAGCAGGAGCTCCTCCGCTACCGGCAGGACTTCTACCGCATCCGACTCGAGCACGAGCTCGCCGCGAACCACGTGATCCGGCTTCGGCAGGCTCCGCGTGAGGTGCTCGCGCGCGAGGAGGGCGCGTCGATCGTCGCGATCCAGCAGCTCGACGAGTACCACCTCCGCCAATGCGCTGAGATCCACGAGGAGTTCGACGCTGCGATGAAGCCGCTCGAGCGCGCGACGCTCCGCAAGCACGCCGACGCGGTGGCTGAGCTCATCGACGGCTCGAAGGCGATCGCGATCGCAGGAGGTCACGTGGCGACGCTCGTCAATCGCATGCGGCTCTTCGATCTCGCCGGGATGATCGATGGGCAGGCGGTGTTCGCCTGGTCGGGCGGGGCGATGGCCATAAGCGAGCGCATCGTCCTCTTTCACGACAACACGCCCGAGGGAGCCGTCGCGCCCGAGGTGCTCGACTACGGGCTCGGCCTCTTGAAGGGCGTCGTCGTCCTGCCTCAGCCCGAGCAGCGCTTGCACCTCGACGACCGCGAGCGCGTTCAGGTCATGGCGCGTCGGTTCGCGCCGGCGAAGGTGCTGGCGTTCCCGCAGAGCTCGCACCTGACGCTTCACGGCGACGCGATCCACAGCGCCGAGAACGTATCGTCGCTCGACGCCAACGGCGACTGCCGGCCCTATACGGAGGTGGCGTCGTGACGTCTTCGATCGAAGCGCTGATCGCCGACGCGCCCGTGACGCAATCCAAGGTCGCGGCGTGGATGTCGGGGCGCTCGTTCCCGCTCGTGGAGGGGACCGCGGCGACGTTCGTGTGGCGAGGGGAGGCGCACGAGGTCAAGCTCCGCCACTTCATCTACGGCCTCGAGACCGCGCAGCCGCTCGCGCGCGTCGAGGGCACGGATCTCTGGTGGCTTACCATCGAGGTGCCGCCGCGCTCCCGCATCGAGTACAAACTCGAGGTGGTCCGAAGCGGCCACAACGAGTGGGTACAGGATCCGCTGAACCCACACCGCGCCCGCGATCCGTTCGGCGCGAACAGCGTCCTCCAAGGTGACGGCTATCGGATCCCCGACTGGATCCATCCCGACCCCAAGGCGCGTCGCGGCGTGCTCGAGCCGTTCTCGCTCCACTCCAACGCGTTCGGTGGGAGGCGGGGCGGTCACATCTACTTGCCGGCACGCTTCCGAACCTCGCGTCAGTACCCGCTGCTCGTCATGCACGACGGCTCGGATTACCTGAAGTTCTCAGGCATGAAGACGGTGTTCGACAACCTGCTCGAGCGCCTCGAGGTGCCCGACATGATCGTCGCGCTCATCGACTCTCCCGACCGCCTGACCGAGTACGGCAACGACGAGCGTCATGCGCGCTACGTCACCGAAGAGCTCGTGCCGCACCTCGCGTCACGCTTTCCGCTGATCGACCAGCCTCGCGCGCGCGGCCTGATGGGCGCGAGCTTCGGTGGCGTGGCCTCGTTCTCGACCGCGATCCGCTACCCCGGCTTCTGGGGGCGGCTCCTCTTGCAGTCCGGATCGTTCGCGTTCACGGACATCGGACGACGCAACCACCGCGGCCCGGTGTTCGATCGAGTCGTCGAGTTCATGAACGTCTACCGAAGCGCTCCGAAGCCCGTGAGCGAGCGCGTGTTCGTGAGCTGCGGCGTCTACGAGTCCTTGATCTACGAGAATCGCTCGCTCGTGCCGATCCTCGAGTCGACTGGCATGCAGGTGCGCTTCGTCGAAGCCCGCGACGGGCACAACTGGGAGAACTGGCGCGACCGCTCCCGCGAAGGGCTATCGTGGTTATTCCGGGGTCCGCTGATGATGGTCTACGAGTGAGGTGAGACGTGGCCGAGAATGAAACCGTTCGCACGATTGGTCTGTCGCTGGGCGCCGACATCTGTTGGCCGGCTTGCTATGAGCACATGATGCGTCGGCTCGATCTTCGGATCCCGAGCCCCGACGGCACCCTTCGCTTCAACGTCGAGCGCGTCTTCATCGAGCCGTTCGACCTCGAGCAGAGCTGTCGCTACGACGTCGTCATCGATCGGTTGACGCACTGGTACCACACCAGCCGCGAGTGGATTAAGAAGGCGATCATCCTGAACGACCTCTACGTGTTCAACAACCCGTGGTCGTTGCAGTCGATGGAGAAGCACACGTCGTACTGCGCGATGATGCGCCTCGGCATGCCGATCCCAAAGACCTGGCTCGTGCCGCCGAAGGCGTACGCCGGCGCCAACCCCGACGTGCAGCCGACCTTGAGCCGCTACGCGAAGCTCTTCGACCTTGGGAAACTCGGCGAGCAGGTCGGCTTTCCCCTGTTCGTGAAGCCCTACGACGGCGGCGGCTGGCGCAGCGTCGTGCGGTGCAAGGATGAACAGGCGCTGCGTGACGCCTACGAGAAGTCGGGTACGGACGTGATGCACGTGCAGGCCGGCGTGAACCCCTTCGACCGCTTCGTCCGCACCATCGGCTTCGGGCCGCAGACGCACCACGTGCGCTACGATCCCGACGCGCCGCTGCACGATCGCTACACGATGGAGGAGGGCTTCATCCCGACGGCAGAGGAGGAGCACCTTCGCAAGGTGACGCTCACCATCAACGCGTTCTTCGGTTGGGAGTTCAACAGCTGCGAGTCGCTGCGAAAGGACGGGGTCTGGTACCCGATCGACTTCGCCAACCCGTGCCCGGACTCGCAGGTGACGAGCTTGCATTACCACTTTCCGTGGCTCGTCAAATCCTACCTTCAGTGGAGCATCTTCTGCGCGGCGACGAAGCGGAAGATGAGAAAGACGCTCGACTGGGAGCCTTTCTACGAGATCGCGGACAGCGGCTCGAGCTTCGATGAGCGTCTCGACGGCTACGCCAAGATCGCTGAGCGGCGCTTCGAGTCGGACCGCTTCGAGGAGTTCTGCGGCAAGCACCTCGCCCACCTGGACGAGGCGCTCTACGAGTTCTTCGCGACCCAGGACGCCAAGACCGCGGTGCGCCAAAAGGTCACCGCGCTTTACCCCGCCCACGAGATAGAGCCTTTCACCGAGCTCTTCTGGGGACGAATTCAGAAGTGGCGCGCCGACAGCGCCGCGACGAAGTGAGGAGCAGCATGGAGCACGAGTCGACTCGTTGGTATTCGGACCGCGTCAAGCGCGAGGTCACGCTGAACCGCTGGGGCCACATGGGCCAGCCGGTGCTCATCTTCCCGACCGCAGGCGGAGACGCGGGCGAGATCGAGCGTATGCACGTCGTGCGCGTGCTCGGGGATTTGATCGACGCGGGTCGCATCAAGGTTTATTCGTGCGACAGCGTCGGCGGTCAGGTGTGGTTCTCGAAGGAGGGCTCACCCGAATACCGCATGTGGATGCAGCACCAGTTCCACCAGTACGTGAAGCACGAGGTCGTACCGGCGATCCGCACCGACTGCCGCTCACCCGACATCGGGATCTGGGCATCCGGCGCCTCGATCGGCGCGTTCCACTCGGTCGCCGTGGTCTGCCGCTTCCCCGACATCTTCACGCGTGCGCTCGCGATGAGCGGGACCTTCAACATCCTCCGCTTCATCGAGACGAACTTCAATTACACCGAGGAATACTTCGTCTCGTCTCCGCTCCAGTTCGTGCCGACGCTCGACGGGCCTCACCTCGACGCCCTTCGCCAGCGCTTCATCTTGTTCGCGACGGGCGAGGGCAGGGCCGAGAACATCGGCGAGAGCTGGGCGATGGCAAACATCCTCGGGCGCAAGCGAATCCCCAACCGCGTCGACTCGTGGGGGCCCGAGTGGCACCACGACTGGCCTACGTGGCGCAACATGCTCCCGAAGTACCTCGACGAGTGGACGTCGCGCGGGGCATGACCGCCGACTTCGGCGTTGCACTCGGTCTGCGCAGCGTCAGTCAGGGAACGAGAGGAGGAGCGCGTCGGTCGCACCGGCGCTCGTCTTCGTCGTCGCGTCGATCGTGACCTTCCCCGAGAAGTGCCCGCCCACGAAGACGCCCTTCGGACCCAACCCGACGCTGCGTGCCTCCTGGTAGAAGCTCGCGTCGCCGAAGCGTCGCGTCCAGATCCCGGCGAGCTTCGAGTCGAGCCGCGCGATGAGGAGATCCCGGCCGCCTGCGCTCGTTACGGGCCCTTGGCCAAAGTCGACGCTCCCGGTCGTGTAGCCGGCAAGGACCGGGCTCATGGCTGCGTCGAGCGCGAGCGCTAGCGCCGACTCGTCGCCCGCGCCTCCGTAACGCCGGCTCTGAAGGTGTGCGCCTGCGACGTCGAGCTCGGCCAGAAAGACATCGAAGCCACCGGCGCTTGTGAGGACGCCTCCGCCGAAGTCGAGCGCTCCCTCGAACTCGCCGCCCATGAGCGGACCTCCGCTCGGCCCCACGACCAACGTTCGTCCGGCATCGAGGCCCTTGCCGCCGAAGCGCGCGGCGTCGAGCGGCGTACCGGTCGCTCCAGCAAAGCGAGCGAAGAGGATGTCCGAGAGCCCGGCGCTCGCGAGGTTCTTCGCGCCGAGTGAGAACGCGCCGAAGAATTCTCCCACGACAAGGACGTCACCCTTCGCATCGACCACCACGTCGCGCCCCGCGTCGAAGTCGGTCCCACCGAAGCGTCGCCCCCACGCGGCCGCGCCTGTCGCGCCGCTCAGCCTGGCGACGAAGCCGTCTTGCAAGCCGGTCGCGGTCGCGTTGACGCCGTTGAACGTCATCGTCCCTGCGAAGGCGCCGGTCACGAACACGTTGCCCACCGCATCGCAGGTGACAGCGTGTCCGATCTGGTCGTCGCTGATGTTGCCGAACCGCACAGCCCAGAGCGGGGCCCCGGTCGCGCCTGCGAGCTTGGCGACGAAGACGTCGGCGCCACCCACGCTCGTGAGCGTCGTCGTGCCGAACGCGATCGTGCCGCGGAAGTACCCGGTAACGAGCACGTCCCCGCTCGCATCGACGGCCACACCGAGCGCGGCTTGGCTCTCGCCCGCATCGCCGAACGCGAACCCCCAGATCGGCGCGCCGTTCTCGTCGAGCTTCAGCACGTAGGCGTCCGAGAGGCCCGCGCTCGAGAGCGAGAGAGGCCCGACGGCGAGGGTCCCCTCAAGCTCGCCTGCGAGGACGAACCCGCCGTTGACCGCGGCAGCAACCCCGTGGACGAGCTGCGTCTTTGCGTCGCCTGCCTGAAGCGAGAACGTCGCGGGGCACACGGGGTTCTTGCCGTCGCAGTCCTCGTCGACCGGGGTGAGACAACCGTCGACGCTCGGAAGAATCTGGCCCTCGCACAGACCCCAAGCGGTGCCTTCGGCGTTGCAGGTGTGAACGCCGCCGATGCATGCGCCGACGTTCTCGGTCTTGGGGTCGCCGTCGTAACAGTACGACGAGGCGTTGGGCTTGCAGACGCAAGCGTCACCGGCCTCATTCGTCTTGCCGTCGCAGTCGTCGTCGATCGGGGTGAGGCAGGTCTCGAGGACCGGGACGACCTGGCCGCCGCACGGACCAAAGGCGCTCCCGTCCGGGAGGCAGGTCGCGACGCCCGCCTTGCAGACGCCGACGTCGCGGGTTCCGTCAGCGCCGTCGTAACACTCGCGCGTCTCCCCTGGCGTACACGGCCCGCCGGTCATGCCGCCCGAGCCGGCTGAGCTCTCGGCGCCTGCTGCCCCGCCGCTCCCGCTGACGACCGCGCTCGCTCCCGCGGCGCCGCCGGCTCCTCCAGCGCTCGCCGAGCCACCGTCACCCCCACCGCTGCCAATCGATGACGACCCGGCCTGCGCGCAGGCGGCGACGAGGCAAAGCAACCCGAGCCAGGTGAACCTCTCGACGACCGCGTACCGCCCGCGGATCATTGCGCCACCATGGTCGTGCAGCCGAGCTCGATCGTGACCTTCCCGGTCGGATCCGTCTTGACCTTGTCGCAGGTTGCCCCGCAGAGCAGGATCTTCGTCTTGTCCGATGAATACTGCCATCCGTCGGCGCTCGCGCACGGCTTCTCGTCCTGGAAGAGCGCGACCGGTTCGCCCAACGACGGGTCATAGGTGACGTTGACCTTGTCGTAGTCGATCTCATCGCCAACGACGCTCGGCACGTCGAGCTCGCAAGTGAGAGCGGTGCCGCTCACTTTTTCGAGGGCCGCGCTCAGCTCGGCGGCGAAGTCCAGGCTCGGGTCCGTCATGTCGAAGTGGCAGTCGCCGACGTTGCTGGGCGCTGGAGCGTGTTTGCACTGCGGATCCACAGCGGTCCCGCCTGACCAGGCGATTTGAGAGAGCAAGGCTCGCGCCGGATCACTACCGGGCGCGCCAAGAACGAAGGTCCTTATCCCCACCGAGTAAGCGAGCGGCACCGTCTCGCTCACGAACTGTTGCTGGAGCCCTACGGCACAGGTCTCGTCGCCGTCGGTGAGCAAGACCACGAATGAGTTGCCCTCGGCCTTGAGGTCCTCGAAGAGGTGCTTGTATCCGAGCGTCACGGCCCCCACGATCGGCGTCGCGCCCTTAGGCTTTACGGCGTCGACGCTCGCCGCGAGCAACGTGAGCTGCGCGGTGGAGAGAGGCGCGAGCGCCACGGAAGGCGCCTGGCTGACCCCGCAGGCGTCGTCGCTGTTGAAGAGCGCGAGCCCCACCTTGGTCGCGGCTGGCATTTTCGCGAAGGTCTCTTTCAGCGCGGAGGCGACGACGTCCCAGCGCGAGGGTTTGCTCGAATCCTTCGCCGTGGGGTTCAGCTCACATGCGGTGCTCGTCTGCAGCGGCGGCGGGTTGCAGTTCATGCTGCCGCTCCTGTCGATGACGAACAGCAGGTTCGTCGGTCTGAGCTTGCCCTCGGTGACGCTTTTTGCGCACGCTTCGCTCCCGCCGCCTCCGCCAGCTCCGATGGTCTGCAGGGCGTCACCTCCGGCCCCTGAGGCCGAAGCGGGGCCGACGCCGCCGCTGCCACCGGCGGATGCCGTGGTCGCGCTCGCCGATGTCCCCACCGCGCCGCACGCGGTCGACCATGCCGACACGAGCCCGAGGAGCGCGAGGGAAGCAGCGACCGCGCGTCTCATTTCACCCCTGCAAGCAGCCGACGTCGACCGTCACCTGCGCTCCCTCGGCGACCTGCACCTTGCTGCACGCGGCAGGGCAGAGGAGGATCTTCGAAGGCGCGAGGTTGTCCTCGTAATACCACCCCTCGCCAGCGCACTTTGACGCGTCGTCGACACGCGGAAAGGTGGTCTTGAAGTTCATCCCGTCGACGAGCTTCACCGAGACCTTCTCGGCGTCGATCGCCTGACCGTTCGGATCGTTCTTCGGGAGCGAGTACTCGCATGAGAGCTTTGAGACGACGTTGTCGGCGATCGCCTTGAAGATCGGACCGTAGTCGGCTTCGCACTCCGAAAACTGCGAGCCTTTGGTCAGCGCGACGAGCGACTGGTAGACGAGCCCGTTCTTGAAGGCGGTCGCACACTTCTGCGCTGGGTTGTTCTTGTCGATACCGATGATCCCGTAGAAGACATACTTTCGTTGATTCGCATCCCCAAACATGCCGACCGGTGCCTTTGCGAGGAGCGCGGTGTCGAAGGCGGATGCCGACATCGCCGAGTCGTCGTCCGTCACCACGATGAAGGTCTTGGTCGCCTCCTTTCGCAGGAATCCAGACCAGCTGTGCTGCGGGTTCTCGCTGTCGTAGGTCGAGAGCAAGAGCGACAACGCATTCGTACTGCCGACCGTCTGCGGCACCATGCGATAGAGAGGCAAGTTGGAGCCGCAGTTGGGCCCGCCGAGCGGAGGAGCCACGCAGACTGCGAGCGAGTCCGTGCCCTTCGTCGCGAGCATCACCAGGCGGTAGTCGAGCGCTCCCTGGCCGAGCACGTCGGCGAAGCTCCCGTTGATGTTGGCCTTCACCTGGGCGATTTCGGCCGACATGCTGCTCGAAGTGTCGACGGCGAAGACAATGTCGACCGGGGCCTTCTTACCAACGATCTCAGTCGTAGCGCACGAGCCGCCGCTGCCCCCAGCGCCGCTGGGATCGTAGTTGAAGTCTGGTGCGCCTCCGCTGCTGCTCGCCGAAGCGTTCGCGCCGCCTGAGCCGCTCGTGGAGGCGGCCGCGCCGCCTGAGCCGCTCGTGGAGGCGGCCGCGCCGCCTGAGCTGCTCGCCGAAGCGCCGGGGAACCCGGTCGACGACGATGAGGTGGGAGTCAGGTCGCTGCTCGAGCAAGCTGCTAGGAGGCCAAGGGCGACGAATGGCACGCGAGCGCCGCGCTTCATCATCTAGGCAGCTTCTCAGCAAACGCCCAGCGACGCCAGTCATGGCGCGGCGCCGCCGCGCATTCGGAGGGGCGCCGCTCGAGCGACGAGCGAGTCCGGCGGGTCATGAGCGCCCGCGAGGGGACCTGCTCACGCCTCGCGCGCCATCAGATCCGAAGGTGGGGCCCGACCCACGAGCACGTAGTCGGCCGCGTGCTCCGGGCGAAGCTCGCCGCGCTCGTCAATCAGCCAAGGCATGGCCTGGCGGCGCGGGACGCGCACGACGCCGACCGGTCGCTCGGTCCCGAAGCAAAAATCTCCGAGCGGGGAAGTCACGCCGTGGTTGCCGGAGGGATCGTGAAAGTGGTGGTGGAAGTGGTGGCGTCTTAGCCAGCGCCCGTAGGCGGTCTTTGGTGCGTGCGTGTGCGCCAAGCGATGAAGCACCTCATACGCTCCGTACATGGCCGTGAGTCCCGCGGTGAACGCGAGGCCGCGCCGGCGACCGAGCACCAAGCTTGCGAGCGGGGCCACCGTCGCCGCGACCGCGGCCGCCGCTGCCACCTTATGCGAGGTGGGAGCGAAGTAGTTGACCGTGGCGTGATGCCGAACGTGCTCCACCGAGAATGGGTTTCGCGACTTCGCGAACTCGTGCCCGGCGAAGCGATGGATGAGGTACTCGGCCGCCCCCCAGGTCGCAGCGCCGAGCAGGGCCGAGGGCAGAAGGCTCATGGCGACAAGTCCTAAGGCCTCGAGAGGGCCCTGGTCAAGGTGCGCCGCGCCACAAAGCGCGAGGGCCCGACGGTTACCCGTCAGGCCCTCCCGCTCGCGCGAGCCACCGAGGTGGCCCTGCGCGTGCCGATCCGCGTTCCGCGTTCAGCCGCCGCAGCCGGCCGGCGCCGCAGCGCCCGCAGCCGACGGAGCCTGGCCCGAGAGCTTGTTCTCGCAGCCTGGCAGCTTGTTGTGCTTGCAGAACTCGGTCTTGACCGTCTCAGGATCGATGCCCGAGAACTTGTACTTGCCGTTGGCAAGCCAGGTTGGGCTCGCGCCGATGCCGAGGCCCTTCGAGTAGCCGAAAGACGTCGCGAGGAGGCCCTTGCCCTCGTCGCCCTCGAAGCACTTCTTGATGACCGCCGCGTCGACGCCGGTATCCTTCGTCGCGCAAGACTCCCAGTTCTTGTCTCGGATGTTCTTGTTGCGGCACAGGATGTAGTTCATGTACTTCGCGCCCTTGCCGTAGTGCTCGATGGCGCAGATTTCGCGGATGTCTTCGTCGACCTCCGACTGACCGTGCATCGAGGTGAGCTTCTGCGCGTCCCCGTCGCCGATGAAGTGAATCTTGAAGTCGATCTTCGCCTTCGACTTCTCGAAGTTCGCGAGAACCTCCTCCATCGCATTGAGGCCCTTCACGCCGAAGGGGCACTCCGACATCACGAAGACCTCGAGCTGTCCCGGGACCTCGGGCTTGCACGCCATCTCGTTCTTGCACTCGTCGAGTTTGCAGCCGCCCTCGTCGGCGCAAGCCGGGTTCCAGCTGCCGCCCATCTCGAGCACCTTGTTGGTACCGACCGCGCGGGTGCGCTGACCGATGGCGCCCATCGCCTCCTTGTCGGCCTCGAGCGTCGCATCGAACACCGCGAGCGGGAGCTTCGCGGGCTTGATCGCGTCGTAGAGCTTCTTGCCCTCGGCGTCCGCGTAGTCGAGCGTCTTCAGCACCGGGTTCGCGACGACGCGCGAAATGGTGCCCTGCAGACGGCGCGGGTCACATTCCTCGCAGCGCTTGTCGGTGAGGATGGTGACGTTGACCTTGGGCGACTCAGGGATGTCGCTGCATGCGGCCGGCTTCTTCCCGGTGTACGCGTTGCAGATCGCCTTCATGAAGTCCGCCGGGCGACGACCGCCCCCGTACTGGTTGCCGCCGATGTAGATCGTCGGCGACCCGCGCGCGCCCTTCTGGTTCGCCTTCTCGAACGACGCCTTCAGGAGCTCTTTACCTTCCTCGCCGTCGACGCAGGCACGGAGCTTGTCGACCGGGGCACCGACCTCGCTCGCGCAGGCCTCCCAGTTCGTGTCGACCTCGCGCATGTTCTTGTTCTGGCAGAGGATGAGCTGGAACCACTTCGGCGTGTGCTTCTGCGCACAAGCCTGGACCATGTCACCCTTGACCTCCTTCGGGCCGTGCATCGACGTCAGCTCGCCCGTCGGGCTCGTCTGACCGATGAACTCGACCCGAAAGTCGACGTCGGCTCCGAGCTTCTCGACGGCGTCCTTGAAGCCGTTCTCGGCCTGTACTCCGTAGGGGCACTGCGACATCGCGTACAGCTCGACCTTCACCGCTCCCGGATTCGCTTTATCCGGCATCGCGACGCCACTCTCTCTCGAGACGGCGTGGCCGCGGCCTCCGAGCGACGCTCGGTCAATACCCCACATTCCGGCCATTCCCGCGAGGAAGCACAGAATGAAACCAACAATGGCGCTGCCTTTGTTCATGTTACCTTTCACTGGCGCGCTTGACGCCGCGCGGTCGAATAGCACCGATTGCCTGAACGCACAATCATTGGTTGCGCGTTTCTCGCGGCACGGCGGGTGCGCGAGTCGACTTCGCCCTGACTCGGCTAGAACGGCGGGCCTGCGCGACTCATTCCCGCGCCCCTTCGACTTCGTCAAGGTCGGGGCGGCGTCCATGCATCCCCACGGCCCAGCCCATCGTGTAACGAGCGTTGATCTCGCAGCGCGGCTCGAAAGCGACCCCGGCGCGGGTGACGTAGCGGTAGGCGTCTACGTTGAACGGGCCGAAGTAGCCCGCCTTCGCGAGCTGCTCGGCGACCCGCTCGGCCTCGTGACGTAGCGCGTGACGCTCGCTCGGCGCGAGGTCGTCGTGGTCGGCCAGGGCGCTGCCGCACCAGCGTCCCAGCTCGTCGATTCTTTGGCGCGTCGGCTCGCCGAGGCACAGGCTGCCATCGCGCGCGAGGTGGCCGTGCTGCGCGAAGTCGGCGGCGCGCGTGACCCAGGGCTCGACCTGCAGTCCGTACGCGAGGTGCCGGGCTGCCCAGGCGAGGTCGGCGTCGGAGAGCGGACCGGGCTCGACCAGGCGACGGCCCGAGCCGCTCGCGCTCCAGGCGGACTTCAAGCACCAGCGAGCCGCGAGGCCATCGGGCGGCGGCGCGGCGACGGCGGCGACGAGCGCCGAAGCGGCGTCGACGAGCTGGGCGCCCGGCAGGGAGGCGCCGAGCTCGGCCGAGAACCGTCGCGCGTTCACGCGGGCGAGAACCTCGCGCGACGGCGAACGCGGCGGCAGAGCTCCCGCGCGTACGAGGCGCTCGAGGGCGCGCGGCGTCGGGCACCACGCGAGCCCGGGGACGCCGCGGACCGAGCCGACGGCGTGCGCCTCGGTGAGGACGACGTCGGTTGGGCGCACCAGCATGGACAGCTCGTCGGGGAGCGTCGCGAGCCGACGCGCGACCGCGCGCGATGGCGTATAGCCGGGCGACGCAAGCTCCCGATCCGCGTCGAAGTTGAGGAGCCACACGACCGGGCGCGCAGCGTCGCGCGAGGCGCTCACGTCGGCTGCCACGCGACGAGCGCTTCGACGAACGCCTCGGGAAGGCCGGCCCGCCTCCGCGCATCAACGGCGAGCGGCGCGCCTCGCATCACGAGCGGTGAGAGCGGCGGTGGCAACGCCGCGACCCAGGCCTCGAACGAGTCGGCGCCCGTGAAGCGGCGAAACCAGCGGAGTGCGAAGCGCACGTGACCCTCCTCGTCCGCGCCGACCTGCCGCTGGAGCTCGGCCGACTCAGGATCCCCGGCGAGCCGCAGCCGCTCGGTGAAGCGCTCCGAGTGGTCGAGGTTCCCGCCCTCGAAGCCGAGCCCCATCGTCGCGACGAACGCCGCGGGCGACGCGGCGGCCGGCACGCGCTCCCAGAACCAGTCGCGCACGGGGAAGTGGCCGACCTCGTAGCCGAGCGCACGGACGCGCGCCGCGTAGAGTCCGAGGTGTCGAACCTCCTCGCGCGCGACCGCCATGAGGCCACGACGGAAGCTCGGGGGAGCGTCGGGGAAGGCGAGGATCGCCCAGCACATCAGCTCGGCCGCCTGCAGCTCGTGGTGCAGGAACGTGTGCAGGAGCTGCGCGCGCCGCTCGGCCGAGCGGAGCGCCGACGCGGTCGCGTTGCGGGTCCGCAAGCCACGGTCGGTCGCGCGCAGCTCCGGCGGGCGACCGGGGCTCGCGAGGCGTCGCACCGGAGCCGCGAGCTCGAGTCGCCGCGCCCGCGCGGGCGGCGCGAGCTTGTCGGCGAGGCTCGTCGCGGTGACGTAGTCCCACGCGGCGCGCTCCAGGGTGTCGGCCGGCGGGGGGAGGGGCGCCGCAGCGAAGTTGATGCTCATCAATTGCACTCCTCGGAAGCCAGGGCCTCCTCGTCAGCGACCTCGTCGCGGAGGCCCAGCGTCTCTTCGCGCGCGGCGAGGCAGGGCTCGCTGCCAGGCGGGAACTCCCGGCACGCGTCGGGGCGCTCCGAGTAGATGCGGCAGGCCCCGGCCACCTCGAGGTTCGGGCAGCGCCCATCGACGAACACGAGGTGGAGGCGGCCCTCGGCGTCGCGCGCGAGCGGCGCCCCGTTAGAGCCGAGGACCGCGCCGAGGCGCTCGACGTCCGCAGCCTCGAGCACCACGTGCGCGTCCTGGCAGCACGCGGTGCAGGCCACGCAGTCGAGAGGCATCGCGCGGCGAGGCCCCGGGTGCACGGCGTCGCGGTCGCACCAGTCGAGGACCGCCTCGGCCTGCAGCGCGTCGAGCCTCGTCCGATGAGGCCCCGCGCCGTCGGGGTCGCGTGAGGCCGGCGCCGCGTCGAGCGACGCGAGCGCCCACCAGCCGAGCGACGCGAGCGTCCCATCCTCGCGCCGCGGCAGCAGCGCCTCGACAGCGCCGTCGGGATGAACGACCGCGGCGAAGCCACCGTCGCCCACATAAGCCAGAGCGCGGTCGACGAAGCGCACCGCGAAGCGCCGCCACACCGGCCGCGACACGGGCTCGTCGAAGCGCGCCGCGTCGCTCACGGCTCCCCTCGCCCGCGCTGCCGCGTCACCGGGCGCGCGCCGTCGAGGTACGCGGCCCCGCGCGGAGACAGCTCGTAGCCGACCTCGAAGCTCTGCGTGAGCCCGAGGCGCTTCAGCTTGCGAACGTCCTCCTTGAAGGGCGCCGTCTCGCGCCCGAGGCCGGCCGCGAGCCTCGAGGCCGCGACACGCGGGTTGTCGCGGATCGTGCGAAGGGTGACTTGGGTCCACGGGGTCGCGGCGTCGAGTTTTGCGAGCGCGGCGACGAGCGCGCGGCGCGCCGTGTCGTCGAGCGAGGAGTCGAGGGCGAGAGGGACTCGATCGCCGTCGCCCCCGTGGTGCAGAGCGATTCGGAAGACCTCGGTCGTCGCGTCGACGGGACCACCGGGGCCGCTCTCGAGGTACGCGACGAGCTCCTCGCGCGACTCGAAGCCCGCGCGACTAGCCTCCTCGCTCGTGATCGCCGCGACCGAGACGCGGGTCACCTCGTCGACCTCGAGGACGCCGATCGGGTGGCAGCGGTAGCGCCCGCCGACCTTGACGCGAGCTCGCGGCCAACGCCGAAACGTGAGGCCGACCTCGCCGCTCACGAGACCGCCGTGGAAGCGCTTCTGGAACAGCAGCACGCTCGCGTGGTTAGCACGGAGCCCGCCCACGCGCCGAGTTCGAAAGGGTGCCGCGCGCGTGAGAGCGGTGCGAGGATGCGCGCCATGAGGCTCGTCGAGCTCACCATCGCGCCGCTGTCCGTCCCGCTGCTCGAGCCGTTCGTCATCGCGACCGCGACGATGACGCACACCCGTGCCGCGCTCGTCCGGGCGGTGGTCGAGGGGCGGGGAGGGCTCGTCGTCGTCGGGCTCGGTGAGGCCGCCGCGCTGCCCCCGGTCACGCGGGAAGACCAGCCGGAGCTCGTAGCCGAGCTGACGCGCGCCGCCCCGCGCCTCGAAGGGCGCTCCTTCGATCTCGGGACCGTGGCCTCCTTGCTCGCGGAGGTCGACCTCGGCCCCGTCGCGCGCGCAGCCCTCGAGTGCGCGCTCCTCGACGCGGCAGCGCGGCTCGCCACCGTCCCGCTGCACCGCCTCCTCGGCTCGACCGGCGCGCCCTGCGCCCTCGTGACCGACATCACGCTGCCCATCGCCGACCCGGAACACCTCGCCCACCTCGCGCGCGGTTACCGCGAGCGCGGCTTCGAGGCCTTTAAGATCAAGGTGGGCAAATCGCTCGAGGGCGATCGCGCCGTGCTCGGAGCGGTCGCGCGCGCGCTACCCGAGGCGCGGATCCGCCTCGACGCCAACGAAGGCTACGACGCCAACGAGGCGCTCGGGCTCCTCGTGACCGCTCGCGAGCTCGGCCTCGTCGTCGAGTGCTTCGAGCAGCCCTGCGCTCGCGAGGCTCCCACGGAGCTCGCGCAGGTGACCCGCGAGGGCGGCGTGCCCGTCGTCGCGGACGAGTCCTGCCGCTCGCTCGGCGACCTCGAGGCGATCGCCTCGGGCAGCCTCGCGCACGCAGTCAACCTGAAGCTCGTCAAGCTCGGTGGCGTCGCGCAGGCGCTCGCCGTCGGTCGACGCGCGCGGGCCCTCGGCCTCGGCCTGATGGCGGGAGCTATGGTCGAGACGCGGCTCGGCCTCAGCGCGATGGCGCAGGTCGTCACCGCGCTCGGAGGCGTGGATTGGCTCGACCTCGACACCGCGTTTCTGCTCGCCGAAGATCCCTTCAAAGGTGGTTACGTCGCGGACGGCGCGCGGCTCACGCTGTGCGAAGCGTCAGGCCTCGGCGTCGACCTCGCCTGAAGCCTACCCGAGGGCGATCCGGATCAGCGCACGGCGCGCACACCGCGGCTACGGTCGCCCGAATGAAACACGTTTCACTCCATCTCTCCCGCGCCGGTCTCGTCCTCCTCGCGCTCGCCTCGGCGCCCACGCTGCAGCGTTGCCCCGCAGCCGCGAGCGTCCGCAGGCCCCGCCGGCGAAGAGACCGTGCCAGTATGCTAGCGCGATGCCCGCTCTCGACGCCGTGACGCTCGAACGCCTGCTCGCCGAGCACGCGCCCTTTCGACCGTTGCCGTTCGTACCGGAGCTCGCCTCGTGGCACACCTCGAACGAGCTCCCGCTCTGGGAGGCGCTCGAGGCCGCGGCGGGCATTGAGGTTCCGCCGCCGTTCTTCGCGCTCGCCTGGCCTGCGGGGCAGGCGGTGGCGCGCCTGGTGCTCGACGGCGTCGTCCCGGTGCGCGGCCTCTCCGTCGCCGACGTCGGCTGCGGCTCCGGCGTCGTCGCGCTGGCCGCCGCGCGGATGGGCGCGCAGGTGCTCGCCCTGGATCTCGATCCGCTCGCGCTCGAGGCTTGCGGGCTCGCTGCTCGGCGCCACGGGCTCGCAATTGAGACGCGAGCCTGCGACGCCTTCGTCGACCCGGAGGCGCTCGACGTCGACGTCGTGCTCGCGGCCGACCTGCTCTACCACCGAAGCCAGATCGAGCCGGGCCTCCGGGCCCTCGAGTGCTGGCGTCGCACGCGCCGCGTCGTGCTCGCGGACGGCGGTCGGCCCCACTTCGGCGCGGTGAATCCGCGGGCGCTGGGCCTCGACGTACTCGCCGAGCTCGAGGTGCCGGCGGAGCGAATCGTCGAGGGCGCGACCTCGCGGACCGTCCGGATCTTCGCGACCGGTCCCTCCGAGCGGGGCCGCTGACGTTCGCGTCGAACGGCGTCCCCGCCCTCAACGCGGCGCAGCGGTCGCGTCGTCGTCGAGGTCGGCGATGTCGGCGACATGGTGCGGATCTGCGAGCGGCGGCAACAGGCTGTCGCGGACGGAGGGGGACGCCTCGAGGCGGTCGAGCACCTCGCGGACGGCCTCGCGCAGCCGGCGCACCTCGGCCCGCACGGTGGCGCGTCGAGGCTCGCGCTCTCGTGCATCGTAGCGGGCGAGGCGATCGTCGGGGCGAAGCCCCAGGGCGCGCTCGGCGCGGTCACGCCCACGCACCTCCGTGCGCTGTCGCTCGAGAAAATCCCGGTACTCCTTCACCGCGACGCTCAGCCGCTCGATCGCGCGACCGAGCTCGACGCGAACGGCCGAAAGGTCCGCGAGCGCCGCCTCGAGCTCGGCACGGCGGCGCGGCTCGGCGCCGTCGAGGGCGCTCTCCTCGTGGAAGGTTAGATAGCCGTCGATCGTCCCGCGGATCTCGCGTGCCCAACGCAAATGGCGGAGGCCGGACGCCGAGGCGTCGAGCCAACCCGTTGCCGCGCTGTTCTCGTCGGCGCGACTCACAGGAGCCTGCGAATCCAGCCCTCTTTCGACTCGGTGTACGGCGGGTAGAGGATCGGCGGGTCGAGGCTCGTCGGCTTCTTCAGCACCGCCTTGCGGTGGCTGAACGTCTCGAACGAGTGCTTGCCGTGATACGCGCCCATGCCGCTCTCACCGACGCCGCCGAAGGGCAGGCCGGGCACCGCGAAGTGGAGCGTGCAGTGGTTGACGACCGCACCTCCCGAGCTCGTCCGCGAGAGCACCTCGTCCTGCACGGCGGTGTCGGACGCGTACACGTAGAGGGCGAGAGGCTTCGGTCGCGCGTTCACGAAGCGGACGGCTTCGTCGATCGTCCTCACCTTGAGCACCGGCAGGATCGGCCCAAAAATCTCGCCCTCCATGATCGGCGACTCGGGCGGCACGTCCTTCAGGATGGTGGGCGCGAGGTAGCGCTCGGCCTCATCGGCCTCGCCGCCGACGGCGACTGCGCCGCTGCCCGGCAAGAGCTTCATCAGCCGCTGGTGGTGCCGCGCGTTCACGATGCGCGCATAATCGGGGCTCGTCTTCGGATCGTCGCCGTAGAAGCCCCGGACGGTCGCGGCGAAGAGCTCGAGCACGCGGTCGTGGACGTCCTCGTGCACCAGCAGGTAGTCAGGCGCGATGCAGGTCTGTCCGGCGTTGAAGAACTTCGCCCAGGCGATCCGCTTCACCGCGATCTCGAGGTCCGCCGAGCGATCGACGATGCAGGGGCTCTTGCCACCGAGCTCGAGCGTCACCGGCGTCAGGTGCTCGGCCGCGGCGCGCATGACGATGCGCCCGACCGTGCCGTTCCCGGTGTAGAGGATGTGGTCGAAGCGCTCGGCGAGCAGGGCCGTCGTCTCGGGGACGCCGCCCTCGATCACCGCCACGCAATCGGTATCGAGGTACTCGGGCACGAGCTTGGCCACGAGCTTCGAGGTCTCGGGCGCGACCTCGGAGGGCTTCATCACCACACAGTTCCCCGCGGCGATGGCGCCAACGAGGCCGCCCAAGAGCAGCTGGAGCGGGTAGTTCCATGGGCCGATGATGAGCACGACGCCGAGCGGCTCGCGCTGAATCGCAGAGGAGCCTGGCTGCGTCACGAGCGGCGTCGAGACGCGCTCGGGCTTCATCCACGACCGGAGGTGCTTCTTCGTGTGCTTCACCTCGCCGGTGATGAAGGCGATCTCGGCTGAAAACGCTTCGATCGCCGGCTTGCCGACGTCGGCGTGAAGCGCGGCGAGGATCTCGCCCTCGTGCTCGGTGACGAGCCGCGCGAGCGCGTCGAGTTGGGCCACGCGCCACGCGTACGAGCGCGTACGTCCAGCCTCGAAGGCGCGACGCAGCCCCGCGACGGCCTCCGCCACGTCGAGCGCCGCTGCGCGCGCTCTCGCCATCCCGTCCCCGTTGATGCCCACCTGTGCGTGCATGGCTATCCTGACTGTTCCTCTCGGTGGCTAAGCGATAGCATGGATGTTATCGAGGCGACCCGACGATGACTCTACGAACACTCGCACTCAGGTCCATCTGGTTGGTGCCGGCGCTCGCGGTGCTGTGGCTCGGCTGCGGCTCTGGCCGCGAGGACGACTCGAAGCCGAAGCCGCTCACCTCGGCGGCGTCGTCCTCGTCGAGCAGCTCGAGCTCGTCGTCGTCGGGCACGAACGGGAGCGGCGCGGGCCTCCCGGAGTGCGACGGCTCTGGCGGCGCCGGAGGCGGCGAGGTGCAACCTGGCTCGTCGCTCGGCCTGCGCACGGAGCCGCGCGGCGACGACGACGCCGTGATCAAGGCCTTGGGAGGGACGCCGTTCCCGGACGCAGACCCCGATCACGCCGCGAAGAACGCCTACCTGCGCGTCGAGCTCGGCATTGGCGCCGAGGCCGGCAAGACGACAAATCTCAGCCTCGACCAGCAGTTCCGCTCGCTCTCGGACGACGACTGGCCGACCTCGTACGACGCATGGACCGTCGGCAACAAGCGCAAGCTCGTGCTGTCGGTCGCCCCGCGCGACAAGCAGGGCGAAGGAGTGTCGTTCTGCGAGCTCGCCTCGACCACGAACTTCGACGGCGCGGTCAGCGCGGCGGCCGCTCGGCTGAGGCTCTTCGTCGACGACAACGTGTCCGAGGAGCTGTTCCTCGCGTGGGGTCACGAGCCGCTCTACCCGGATCCTCGCCCGCGCCTCGTCGCAAAGAATGGCGTGACCTTCAACGGCACGCCCAACAAAATCGTGGTCGAGACGCGCCAAGGCGTCGGCGTAGTCTGCGCCTTCCCGAAGGGCACCGAGCTCATCTTCACCGCGCCGGACGGGCTCTCCGAGGTGAAGACGATCGCCTTCGAGGAGGCCAAAGTCGGCGACTACGACATCTACGTCAACGCCTCGTTCGGCAAGGTCGAGCCTGGTTGGACGCTCCGCTACCAGACGCCGGAGGAGGTCGCAGCGAGCTACATCGCCTCCTTCAAAAAGACCCGCGCCGCGATGACTCAGGCGTGGGGCTCCTGGTCGGGCAAGTCGAAGGTCCGCTTCACCTGGATCGTGCCGTACGATCTCGGCTCGAGCCTCGACGCGCTCTACCCCGGTGATGACCAGGTGGACGTGGTGGGCGTTGAGGCGATGAACCCGTGGGGCAGCGCGCCTGGAGCTCCCTGGCGCGAGCTCGGGGACATGGTGCTCGGCGCGCGCACGTTCGCCGCGAAGCATGGCGCGAAGCCGGTGCTCGTCACCGCGACGGGCTCGCTCGACGGCGTCGTGGTCCGGACGACCGCACCCGCAGCGGCGGGTGACAAGGCCGGGGTCGCGGTGCAGGCGCTGCCCGAGGCCGCACCTGTCGGGACCGAGGTCTTCTTCTTCGACGGGCTTGGCAAGCCAGTCGCCAAGGGCACGGTGGGGACGCTCGCCGTCGCGGGGATGAAACTGCTCGCGCTCGACACGCTCGACGCGCCTGTCCCCACCGACTCGTTCGCGCTCGTCCGTGTGACGTCGCGAAACAAGTCGCTCTGGATCCAGAACGCGCGCACCTTCCTCGAGCAGTGCGCCCCCGACGTGAAGGGCGTGATCTGGCGCACCGGGTTCCCGTTTGGCTACTGGCTCGATCAGGGGCCGGACGCGGCGCCCGACGTGCTGGACGCGTTTCGCTCGTGGGCCATCGACCCCTACTTCGGCGGCTGACCCGCTCGACGTCGCGACCCACATCACGCCGGCGTCGTCTCGCCGACCGCCCTCGGGGCAGCACGGGCGGCCTTCGCCCCGTCGCGCTCGAGCGAAGACACGGGGACTAGAGCAGCTCGCGCGTGCTTGTGTGGACGGAGTAATCGGTCGCATTCTCCACGATCTGTAAGGCGCGGAGCAGCGGGAGGGACGGCGCGAAGGCGAAGGCGAAGGCGAAGGCGAGCCCGCCCAGAATGCTGACCAGCGGCAACGCGAGCAAGTCGCTCCGAGCGCCGAACCGCCCGACGAGGCGCGCGGTGACGCCCACCTGCAAGGCCAGGGTGAGCAGGTTCGGGACGAGCATGTAGCGCGCGTCGAACGCATGCACGTCTGCGGCCGGACGCAAGGCCCCCGCGACGGCCTTGTCGAGCGCCCACTCGTTCGCGGTGTTGACGAGGTTCACGAAGAGCGACATCGCCGCAATTCCAAACAAGCAAGGCGAGCCCAAGACGAGCGACGTCGGAGCTCGGACACGCGCCCGCGGGCCTCGAGGTCCCAGCCGGGCGTTGAAGAGCGAGCGGCTCGCGAGCCACGCGCACCCGAGCCAGAACGCCGCGATGCCGAAGAGGCCGCACGCTCCTCGGGGCGGACCCGCGACCCGAGCCCCCGCCCCCGAACGATCGACGCGACCGAGTGGCTTCGGCGCGACGTCGCGGACGTCTCCCCTCGAGCGCGTTCGTCACCGTCGGCGACGTTGCACATGCCGAACCACGCGGCTGACGCTTTGGGCGGGAGGCCCGTTTTGCTGGCGGTTCACGTCACGGGACGATACCGTGGCGCCATGCTTCGGCGCCCTCTCTTCGGTCTCGGTGGCGTGGTGTGCGCGGTGTGGCTGGCGGCCACGGCGGCGGCCTGCGGCAGCGACGACACGGCTCCCGACGCGGCCTGCGGTGATGGCAAGGTCGAGGCCGGCGAGACCTGCGACGACGGCAACACCCTCGACGGCGACGGCTGCTCGAAGGCCTGCGCGACCGAAGGCGCGGGCGGCGTCTGCGGCAACGGCAAGGTCGAGGCCGGCGAGACCTGCGACGACGGCAACACCCTCGACGGCGACGGCTGCTCGAAGAGCTGCGCGAAGGAGGAACCCTCGGAGGACTGCGGCGACGGCAAGCTCGATCCCGGCGAAGCGTGCGACGACGGCAACACCACGAACGGGGATGGCTGCGAGAGCGACTGCTCCGAGACCTTGAACGAGACCGTGTGCGCAAAGCTGCCGCCGCTCGCGTCCGGCACCTGCGAGGTGACCCCCGGCGACGCCCAGGGCATGCTGCTCACCGGTGACGTGCTCCTCCCAAGCACCGTGCTCAAGGGTGGCCAGGTCGTCGTCGACGCCAATGGCAAGATCGCGTGCGTCGGTTGCGACTGCACCGCGAAGGCGAGCGGCATGGCGCGCGTCACGTGCCCCGAGGCCGTGATCACGCCGTCGCTCATCAACAGCCACGATCACGTCACGTTCCAGTCGCCGCCGGGCGTCGACTCGGGCGAGCGCTACGAACACCGACACGAGTGGCGCGCAGGCAAGAACGGCCACACCAAGCTCCCCGCCGGGAACACCGCGGGCAAGGCGCTCGTCCAGTACTCCGAGCTCCGGCACCTCATAGGCGGCGCGACCTCGACCGTCGGCTCGGGCGGTACGAGCGGCCTCGTGCGAAACCTCGATCGCGCCGACGATCTGATGGGTCAGCTCGGGCAGCCGAAGATCTACTACCAGACGTTCCCGCTCGGCGACTCGGACGCCAAGATGCTGACCCAGGGCTGCGGCTACGCGTTCAAAGACACGGCCGACAGCATCTCGATGGAGGAGGCCTACTACCCCCACGTCTCGGAGGGGATCTCGGCCGCCGCACGCAACGAGTTCTTGTGCGCGAGCACCAACGAGGGAGGAGGGCAGGACCTCGCCGAACCACAGAGCGCCTTCATCCACTCGATCGGCCTTCGCCCCGACGACTACGGCTTGATGGCGTCCGAGAAGGTCACGCTCATTTGGTCACCGCGCTCGAACATCCGGCTCTACGGGGACACGGCTCAGGTGACCACCGCGGCGCGCCTCGGCGTGCCGATCGCGCTCGGCACCGACTGGCTGCAGAGCGGCTCGATGAACATGCTCCGGGAGCTCCGCTGCGCCGACGAGCTCAACGAGAAGCACTACGGCGGCTACTTCAGCGCGCGCGATCTGTGGCGCATGGCCACCGACTGGGCGGCGAAGGCCGCCAAGATGGACGACGTCATCGGCGTGCTCGAGGAGGGCAAGGTCGCGGACATCGCGATCTTCTCCGCGAAGAAGAACCCAACGTACCGCGCGGTCGTCGCGGGCGAGGTCGAGGACGTCGCGCTCGTCATGCGAAGCGGCAAGGTGCTCTACGGTGACGACGCCGTGGTGACCGGCCTCGGCGCCCAGGGCTGCGACACGCTCGACGTCTGCGGAACCGCGAAGCGAGCCTGCATCGCCGACGAGTTCCTCGTCGACCTCGCGGGACTCCAAGCCGAGGTCGGCCCGGACGCCTACCCGCTCTTCTTCTGCGGCGGCACGACGCCGAAGAACGAGCCGAGCTGCGCACCATCGCGCCCGGACAGCGTGAATGGGTCCACCACCTACACCGGCGTGTCCTCACCGAGCGACTCGGACGGGGATGGCCTCGCGAACGACGCCGACAACTGCCCCACCGTGTTCAACCCCGTCCGTCCGATGGACGACGGCAAGCAGGCGGACTTCGACGCCGATGGCGCCGGTGACCCTTGCGATGTCTGCCCGCTCGAGGCCAACGTGAAGGACTGCGCGCCGCCGAACCCTGACGACATCGACGCGGACGGCGTCGTCGATGGGAGCGACAACTGCCCAGGCGTCAAGAACGCGGACCAGGCCGATGAAGACATGGACGGGAAGGGCGACGTCTGCGACGCGTGCCCGTCGACGCCGAACACTGGAGCGCTGGCTTGCCCGGTCAGCATCTACGACGTGAAGAAGGGCGTCGTCATGGCCGGCGCCAAGGTCGGTGTCCAGAACGCGCTCGTCACCGCGTGCGCCGAGGGCAAGGGCTATTTCCTCCAGACCGTAGATGGCGACGTCGGGTATCAGGGCGTCGAAGACTCGGCCGTCTACGTGTTCGACCCGATGGTCGCCTGCGGCACCACCGTCTCGGCAGGTGATCGCGTCGACGTGAACCCCGCGACGGTGAGCCTCTACAAGGGGCAGACCCAGCTCGGCGGCGCGAAGCTCGTGACGCTGAGCAGCGGCAATTCGCTGCCTCCCGCCGTCGTCCTCACCCCGAGCGACGCCGCGACGAAGCTCGCCTACGAGGCGCAGCTCGTCCGGGTAGAGAACGTGACCGTCGAGGACGTGTCCGTGAAGCCGAACGTGATCGTGACGGGTCCGCTCACCGTCTCGACGTTCCTGTTCACGCCGGCGTACTTCCCGGTCGTCGGGGAGACCTACCTCGGGCTGCAGGGCATGCTCACGGTCTTTGATGCCGAGCGGCGCGTCGCCCCGCGAAGCGAGGCCGACCTCTCGCTCGGACCGCCGGTCCTCGTGTCGCTCGGGCCGACGCCGACGTTCGCGTCGAAGGGCGGGGTCTCCGTCGACACGTTCCCGACAGCGCTCCTCGTGACGCTCTCGCGCGCCCCGGTGAGCGACGTGGTCGTCGACCTCGCGTCGAGCGACGCGGCGATCCTCGCGCTCGGCGGCATGGGCTCGACGAAGATCACCGTCCCTGCGGGGAGCGCGACGGCGAAGGTCCTCGTCGACGCGAAGGCGCTTGGACCGGTGACGCTGACGGCGACGCGGGACGGGGTCATGAAGACGGCCAGCGTCTCGGTCATCGACGACACGCTGCCGCGCAACGTGGTCGCGATCACCCCGTCGACGGCGGTGGTGAGCCCCGGTGGCAAGCTCGACCTGACGGTGTCGCTCGACATCCCTGCGCCGACGGGCTCGGGGTCGATGGTGACGCTGGCGCTCTCGCCCGGGATGTTCGCGAGCGTCCCGGCCTCGCTGCTCGTCCCGGCGAACGCGCTCTCGGCGAAGGTCGTCTTCACCGCGACGCAGAACCCGGGGCTCGAAATGCTGAAGGCGACCCTCGGCGCGAGCATGGCGACCGCCTCGATCGAGGTGAAGATCTTGAGCGGCCTCGTCGTGAACGAGGTCGACTACGACAACGTCGGCACCGACCTGGGCGAGTACATCGAGGTCTTCAACGGCAGCGGCGCTCCGTTCGACCTCACGGGGCACGCCGTCGTGCTCGTGAACGGCTCGACCAACACCGAATACAAGCGCTACGACCTCGGGCCGATCGGCATCCTCCCCGCCGGCGCGTACGTTGTCCTCGGCTCGGACGCGGCGCTCGCCACGGTGCCGATGGGGACGAAGACGATCTCGTTCGGGGCGAAGCAGGACTACATCCAGAACGGCGGGGCGGACGCGGTGGGCATCATCGACACGACAAAGAACATCCTCGTCGATGCGCTCTCGTACGAGGGTTCGGTGACGATGGCGAAGCTGACGGGCTTCGCGGCCCCGGTGAGCTTCGTCGAGGGGAACCCGCTCGCCACGTCGAAGGCCGACAGCACCTCGGTGCTCGGTGCTCTGTGCCGCATCCCGAACGGGCTCGACATCAACGACGCCGCGACCGACTGGCGCTTCTGCAAGACGCTCACGCCGGGCGCCACCAACGTGGAGTGACGCGGGGGCTCGTCGCGATCTCGTCGGGCGCTCAGTTCGACGAGATCGCGTGGCAGAAGGCCTTGTGGCCCAACCCGAACAGGCGCTTGTAGCCACAGAGCCGTCGCGCCTCCGCGACCTTGGCCGGTCGCCGATCCTGCAGCGCCTCGACCGCGAGTCTCTCGGCGCGCTCGGCGATCGCGAGCTTCGTGTCCTTCGGGATGGCGTCTTTGTTGGCGTCGATCGCCGCTTTGGCGCTCGGCGACAGGTCCTCGTGCGAGGCCCAGTGCTGCGACTGCACGACCGCTCGCCGGAACGCGGCCTTCATGGCGACGAGCCCGTCGGTGTCGGCGCAAGGAAACTTGGGCTCACTCGGTCCGAGGTCGTCGTGCTCGAGCTTGCCGCTCGCGATCCGCTCGGCGAACGCGAAGAGCTTTGGCGGCACGCTGCTCGCGGGGGGCGGGGCCTTGCCTGCCTTCACCGCGTCGGCCACCGAAGCGCACTCGCGCGCGTCGGCCTCCTTCTTCGCGCGCTCGGCCTCCTCGCGGGCTTTGACCTCGCGTCGTGTCTCGCACTCGCGCTTGCGGCCTTCGATGCTCTTCTGCTGGTCGGGCATCGCGCGGGCGAGGTCGCTCGCCTCGATGGTGAAGACCGCGCACGGGTCCTCAGCCCCGATCTGCGCGCCGACGCGACGCCGCGCGGCCTCGTTTTGCTGCCAGACATAGAGCCCGACGCCGACCGCGGCGAGGACCGCGAGGCCGCCGACCGCGCGACGCAGCGCGCGCCTGCGTAAGGCGTCAGAGAGGATTCGATCGTCGTCGAGCTTGGTCCCCGTCTCGAGGACCAACGCCTGCCAGTCGCGCATGAGGTGCGACATCTCGTAGAGCGCCATGCGAAGCTCGGGGTTCGCGTTGGCCATCGTCGCGAGCCGCATCAAGCTGTCCGACAAGACCGGCAGGCTCTTCTTCTCCGTGAGGTTCGCGAGATCGCCGGTACGCTTCGACTCGACGGGGTGATCGTCCCAGGCGTCCACGGCGAGGCGCTGGTGCGCGTCGAGCTTGCGCGCGAGCTCCACGAAGCGCTCGAGCGGCACGACCTTCGACACGTCCGCAGCGCGAACTCCGGCGCCTTGGGCGGCGGCCTCGATGCCGGCGTCGAGCTGCTTCAACAGGTTCTGGGCCGCGAGCTCACGGAGCCCTGAGGTGATGAGGCGCCCCATCAAGCTCACGTTGGCGAAATTCAACGGAGCGAGGGCTGGCTTGAGGAAGTGGGGGCCGATGCTCATGGCACCGCTCGGGTCCTTTCGAGAGTCCATCTAGCAGCGAGGACGGGCAGGGGGAAAGCCCCAACCGGTGGCCCAGGGACGGATTGGTGCGACGTCCGGCGCTTGGTGCTAGGGTCGCCGACGTGAGCAACGAGACGAGTGGTTTCGCGGGGATGTTCGAGGCTCTCGAGCGCGAAGGCGGCCGCGGTGGCCGCGGTCCGCGCGTCGGCGACGAGGTGAGCGGGACGGTCGTCAAGGTCGCGAGCGACGCCGTGTACGTCGACCTGGGCGGCAAGGCCGAAGGGCTGATCGAGCGCAGCGAGCTGCTCGACCCGGAAGGCAACGTTCGCGTCGCTGTCGGCGATCGCGTCCGCGCGTTCGTCCTGTCGCATCGCAACGGCGTGACCAACCTGGGCACGCGCTTCGGCGCGCGCAGCGCTGGCGGCAAGGGCGCGAAGGGTGGCGCTGAGGAGGTTTCCCCGGAGATTGGCCGCGCGTTCGAGTCGGGGCTCCCGATCCTGGGTCGCGTCAAGGCGGTCAACAAAGGCGGCGTCGAGGTCGAGGTCGCCGGCGCGCACGCATTCTGCCCGATTTCCCAGCTCGATCTTCAGCGTGTGGAGGACGCGACGGTCTACGTCGGCCGCGAGCTCGAGTTCGTCGTCACCAAGTTCGAGACCGGCTCGGGCCGACCCAACATCGTGCTGTCGCGGCGCACGGCGCTCGAGGCCGAGCGAGCCCAGCGCGCCGCCGAGGTCGTCTCGAAGCTCGAGGTGGGCGCAGTGGTGAAGGGCCAGGTGACGCGCCTTCAGCTCTTCGGAGCCTTCGTCGACATCGGCGGCGTCGAGGGTCTCCTCCACAAGAGTGAGCTCGGCATCTCGCGCAACGCACGCGTCGAGCAGGTCCTCCAGGTCGGTCAAGAGATCGAGGCGATCGTCACCAAGCTCGAGCCGAGCGACGATCCGAAGAAACCGAGCCGAATCAGCCTCTCGATGAAAGAGGTCGCCGCCGTGCGCGAGAGCGAGGACGCAAAGAGCTACAAGCGCCCCTCGAGCGGCAACCTCGGCACCCTAGGCGATCTGTTCGGCAAGCTGAAGCGCTGAGGGCGCACACCCGACGGCTGGGTGCCGCGCATCGCCGGAGGGGCGCGCGGCGCGGCTCCATGGCGCCGGCTTGAAGGCTTCGGGAGGCGGCGCTCGACGTCGGAGGTCGTTCCCCGGGCCTCGTCACGGTTTCGGAGCGGTGACGCCCCAGCGCTCGTCGAAGAAGCCCGCCTCGAGCACTCGTCGCTCACCGAGCAATTCGCCGCCTCGACCTCCGCGGAGCCCGTCGCCGTAGACGACGTAGTCGGGGACGAGCCGGGGCAGGTGCCGGCTCGCGAGCGTGCCGCGGTGACCGACCCCAGCGTGAACCACGAGGTATTCGTCAGGGTCGAGCGGATTTGGACGGATCAGCGAGACGCCGACATCCTCGCCGGCGAAGCGCCTGCCCGCGAAGGCGAGCGCTCCTGCCTCGAACCGCACCGGCAGCGCCTCGGCGAAGCGCGCCGTGACGAGATTCGTCTCGGGTCGCCCGATGCACACGACGCTCGCGCCGCGGAGGTCCGACTCGACGACCTCGCTGTCCGCTCGGACTGGGAACGACGCCCCGGACCACGAGTCGCTGCTGGCCCAGTGCTCGGCCGCGAGGCGGTTGCTCTCGGTCTCCGACGGGCGCTGCGTCCCGTAGACGACGATCAAGCGATGTCGCAGCACGTCGTCGAGCGGCCCCGCCACACCGGGGCGCTTGTGCCCCGTGAGGTCCGGCATCGCGCTCGCCTCGAAGGCCCCGTCTCGACGGACGAACGCGCGGAGCCCCTCGCCGGGCTCGAGCGCGACGCGACGCCCGTCGATCACGACGGCGTCGACCGGGAGGCCACTCGTGTCGAGCGCAAACGCGCGGACCCCATACGTCGTGACCTCGATCGTCCGGCCGTCCTTGAGTTGACGCGCATCAATTTCTGCGAGCTGGTCCTCGCGCTCGCGTGCGAGGAGTCGCACCCAGTAGGAGCGGTCGTAGCGGAGCTCACCGGTGCGAAGCCGAACCCGCTCCGGTCGCTCGGGTCGCCGGCGGCTCGCGAGCCAGGCGAGCATGCGGCCCTCCTCGTAGGCCTCGTCCCAGACGTTGTGTCCGAGGTCCGCCTCGATCCGGAAGGTGCGGGCGTAGCCTAGCTCGCGGTAGCGGTCGGCGATCACGGCCGAGCGATGCGGACCGTCGTTGCCGCCGTGCACGATGTGGAGCGGGAGGTGCATGCCATTCTCGGCGTAATTGCCGATGAAGCGTCGCGCGAGCAGCAGCTCCTCGACGGGCGTGTGCGCGGCGCGAGCGACCTCGCCGTACGTCATGAGGTTCGGGTAGCCGCAGAGCGGCGCCGCCGCGGCAAATCGATCCGGATAGTGGAGCGGGACCGTAAACGAGACCGTGCCACCGAGGGAGTAGCCCGTCAGTGACACCCGACGCGGGTCGATGGAGTAGTGCGCGCTCACGTCGGCGATCGCGTCGAGCACGTCGGCCTCGCCCACCGTGCGGGGGCCGGCGTCGCGGTAGCCGCCGTGCGCGAGGACAAAGAATCCATAGTCCGGCAGGTGCGGCAGGTGGCGGGTCGCGATGCCGCGGTCCTCGTCCTCGTCGGGCCCCTCACCGAACGCGATCCGTAGCGCGAGGGCGGCGTCATGATGGAGGCCGTGCGACACGACCACGAGTGGCAGCGGCTGCTTCGAGCGCCGCGCGCGAGCCGGCACGAACAGCACGTAGGGCTGCAGCCGCCCGTCGAGCGGGGACCGGTACGCCCGCCGAACGACGCCGGTCGCCTCGGCATAAGGGTCGCGCCCCGCGCCCAAGGCCTCGGCGTCGCGGGCGAGCCCGTCGCCGCGCGCACGGAGCCAGCTCGTGTCGGGGTGCCCGCTCTCGGCCGCCTCGAGCATGCGGCGGAGTTCATGCTCGAAGCTCGCGCGAGCCCCCGGCGGCAGCGTCGCGTCGAGCTCGATCGGGCGCAGGTCGCGCGAACTTCCGTGGAGGAAGCGCGCTCCGAGCTCGGCGTAGCGGTCGCTCACGACGCGATGGTGACGGAGCGTGAACGAGCGCCGCTCGACCGCGCCGGGTCCGTCGACGAGCTCGAGCCGGAGCGGCTGCTCGCCCGCTCGCTCGGCCGCCACGCGAACCTCGAACGAGGCCCCGGTCGCGAGCTCCGCGCGCGTGAGCGACGTCGAGGCGAGCCGCTGCTCGGATGCTGACGTCGAGGGGCGAGGCAGCGGGACGTGACCGCGATGGACCGACGCGTCGAGACGCGCCTCGAGCGGGAAGAGCCCACGCACGTCGAGCGTGAACCGAGGGGCAAAGCCTCCCACGACGAGGCGACTCTCGAGCGTCGCGCGCACGAGCGCCGCCGAAGAACAGCGCTCGCCGTGAGTCGTCTCCCACGCGACGTCGAGCAAGCGACCGTCACGCGCGCCGAGACGGAGCCCGAAGCCAGGGGGCTCGTCGCCGCTCGGGGTGACCGCGACGGCGAGCGCGTTGCGGCCGGGCCCGAGCACGACGGGGACGAGGTACTCGTCGGTCATCGGCTCCATTCCGGGGGTGCTCTCCCGGTCGACGATCAGCGAGCCGGCGAGCCAGAGCCGTACTCGCCCGCGGAGACTCAGCCGGAGCTCCGCCGGTGTCTCGGCCGCGACGAGCGCGTGCGCCGTGAGCAGCTGCGAGCGTCTCCCCGCGCGCGCGAGCGACCAGGCTCCGTCGCTGACGAAGCCGTCGGGCGCGCACAGCGCGGCCCTCCGCTCCCCGTCTTCCTCGAACGGTCGCTCCGCCGTCGCCGTCGCCGTCGCGAGCTCTTCCTCGGTGAGCGGCCCTCGCGCCGTCCAGGCATCGAGCCAGCGCGGCCCGAGTGGGACGAGCCTCGCGGAGTCGCCCTTCGGCTCGCCTGGTCCGAGGCATCCCCCCTCGACGCACGCCGATGCCCCGCACTCCTCAAGGCGAGGAGCGCCGTCGACGCACCGCTCGGCTCTTCGCACATCCACGCAGCGCACCGTGCCACTCGTGCAGGCGGTCGGCCCAGATGACGCGGCGCTCGCCGCCGCCGGCGAAGTCGCGACGCCAGACTCGGAGCTCGGGGCTCGCCGACAGGCGAAGACGACGAGGGCGAGCGAGACCAGCAAGCCGCGCCGCGCGAGGTTCATGGCTCAGTCGTCCGAGGGCGGTGCGTGACGCTTGAAGAGCGAGAGCTGCGTGGCCATGAACACGGCCGTGAGGAGCGGGATCCCAGGGAATTTGAACAGCACCCAGGTCCGCTCGCGGTCGGGCGTGTAGGTGCGCCAGACGAACTCGTTCGCGCCTGCGAGGACCAACGAGAAGAGGGCGAAGCGGAGCGAGAGCGCGCGCCACCCTTCGTCGGTGAGCTGGAGCTGCGCGCCGAGCAGCGAGCGGAGGAGCCCCTTGCCGCGCGCGAGGCCACCGAGCAGCACGAGGGCAGACACACCCGCGACGATGGTGGGCTTCATGTAGATGAAGCGCGGATCGCGAAGCACGATCGTCAACACGCCGAGCGGCAGCACGAGCGCGCCGGTGAACATGAGCGTCGGCGGGAGCTTGCCCTCGGCGCGGTAGGCGAGCGCCATCGCGAGCGCGAGCGCGGTCATGAAGCCACCGGTCGCCCAGTAGATGTCCCGCAACCGATAGAGCGCGAGGAACACGAGGAGAGGCCCATACTCGATCATCCACTTGGGAGGCCCCGCAGGGGCGGAGGGGGTGCCGTCGGGAGGGGAGGGAAGCGCGGGCGTGCTCATACGGGTGGGCGCGCGAAGACCGCGCGTCGGCGTCAGCATAATCCACCGCTGGCGGGGGGCCCACCTCGCGCCAGTCGCTGGGAAAGCACTCGACGCGGCGGGTCCGTAGTAGCCTCCCGGCCATGACGGTACTTGGGTGGCTCGCCCTCGGCCTCGCCGCGCTCACGCTCGCGCTCGCGCTCCGCGACCTCGTGCAGACGAAGCACACGCTGCTCCGCAATTTTCCGGTGATCGGGCACGGTCGCTACCTGGTGGAGCTGCTCGGACCGCCGGTCCGCCAGTACTTCGTCGCGAGGAACGACGAGGAGCGCCCATTCTCCCGTGATCAGCGCCGGTGGATCTACGCGTCGGCCAAGAAGGAGAACAATTACTTCGGCTTCGGCACCGACAACGATCTCGAGCTCACCCCCGGCTACGTCATCGTGCGCCACGCGACCTTCCCCGTGCACTTCCCGCACGCTGGCGAGCCTGGCTACGACGCGAGCTACGCGTGCCCCTCGGCGAAGGTGCTCGGCGGCCATCGCAGGCGCGCAAAGGCCTTCCGGCCGAGCTCGATCGTCAACACGTCGGCGATGAGCTTCGGCTCCCTCAGCCCGCGCGCGATCGAGGCGATCAATCGCGGTGTGAAGCTCGCGGGGGCGCTCCAGAACACAGGCGAAGGGGGGATCTCGGATCATCACCGACACGGGGGCGAGCTCGTCTGGCAGATCGGCACGGGCTACTTCGGATGTCGCGACGAGAAGGGCCGCTTCTCGATGGAGCGCTTCCTCGAGACCGTGGCCTCCGCGCCCGTGCGCGCGATCGAGATCAAGCTCAGCCAGGGGGCGAAGCCAGGCCTCGGCGGCGTCTTGCCTGCCGCGAAGATCACGCCTGAAATCGCTCGGATCCGCCTCATCCCGCTCGGGCAGGACTGCATCAGCCCCGCGCACCACGGCGCCTTCCACGACACCGACTCGCTGCTCGACTTCATCGAGCGGCTCGCGGACGCGACCGGCCTGCCGGTGGGCATCAAGAGCGCGGTCGGCGAGCTGACCTTCTGGGAAGAGCTCGCCCGCCTCGTCGACACCACCGGGCGGGCGCCCGACTTTGTCACCATCGACGGCGGCGAGGGAGGGACGGGCGCGGCGCCGCTCGCCTTCAGCGATCACGTCGCGCTTCCGTTCAAGCTCGGGCTCGCGTCGGTCTACCGCGCGCTCGCCGAGCGGGGTGTCGCCGAGAAGCTGACGCTCATCGGCTCTGGCAAGCTCGGTTTCCCGGCCGTGGGGCTGCTCGCGCTCGCGATGGGCTGCGACATGCTCAACGTCGCCCGCGAGACGATGCTCGCCATCGGCTGCATTCAGGCGCAGGAGTGCCACACCGGCAACTGTCCGACCGGCGTCGCGACCCAGAGCCGCTGGCTCATGCGCGGCCTCGACCCGACCGACAAGTCCGCCCGCCTCGCGAATTACCTCATCACCTTGCGCAAGGAGCTCCTCGCCCTCTCGGGGGCGTGCGGCGTCGTCCACCCCGCGCTCGTTCCGCTCGAGCGCCTCGCGATCGTCGACCCCGGCTTTGCGCTGCGCCCCGCTCGCGAGGTCTTTCGTTACGAGGCAGGCTGGGGCGCCCCACCCGAGGACGAGCGGGCCGCCATTGAGCGCTTCATGCGCGACCAGCTGAAGCTCGGCCCCGCGGCCATTGAGAGCCACGCCGCAGAATGAGGTAGTCTCGACTGGATGCGGATTCGGCCCGGTCTCTCGCTCGCGCTCCACGCGCTCGCCTCCCTCGGGTGTTCGCTCGGCAACGTCTCGGTCGATCGCTGTCGCACCGACGACGCGTGCGCGTCTGCCTTCGGGCCCGGTAGCACGTGCGACGACGGCTACTGCACCGCGCCGACCGAGTGCTCGACCACCGCCAAGTGTCGCGAGGCGTTCGGCTTCGGCGCCGTGTGCGTCGAGGGTCGCTGCGCGACCGCACCCGCCGAGCCTCGCTGCAACCTGAGCGAGCCGCCGGAGCTCGCCGGCCAATTCCCCACGACCGTCGGCGATCGCATCCTCGTCGGGGCGCTCTTGAAGGACACGGCGAACCAGAACGCTCGCGCGACCGCGATGCGCCACGCGGTGATGGAAATCAATGGCAGCGGCGGCATCAACGGCAAGCCGCTCGGGCTCCTCGTCTGCCGCAACGACGCGACCAACACGAGTTCGGAGAACGACGAGACGAAGCGCCTCGTCGACTACCTAGGCGGAGACCTGGGCGTCCCGCTGATCTTGGGGCCTGCCTCGAGCTCGAACGTCACCGCCGCGCTCTCGACGGTGCTCGACAAGAAGCTCGCGACGACCGTGATCTCGCCGTCCGCGACCGCCGCGAGCCTCACCGATCAACCCATCCGCTTCGGCGACGGCAAGACGACGCTCTTCTGGCGCACGTGCCCCAAGGACACCCTCCAGTCGCGGGTGCTCGCGAGCGAGGTCGCGAAGGAGACCGCTGGAAGGCTCGTCATCGTCTACCAGAACGATCCTTACGGAAACGGCATTCAGTCCGCGTTCGTGGGCGAGCTCGATAGCGTCGCCCCACATTTTAAGAATGGGATCGAGCTCGCGACGTTTCGCCTCGACGCAAACCTGGACGCCGATCTCGCCAAGGCGGCCGACAAGGTGAAGGGCAAGGACGGAGCGCCGGTGGTCTTCGTCGCGAGCGACGCCGCCCACACCCTCAAGTTCTTTGACGCGCTGGTGAAGCTCGGCGTCACGCCGCCGAAGATTTTTCTCTCCGATGGCTCGCGCAGCCTGGTCCTCCTCGCCGATACGCTCTCGCAGCCGGTTCGAGATCTCGTGAAGCTCTCCATCGGCACCGGGCCCGCGCCCTTCGACAAGACCGATGAAGGCGCCGCGGCGGACTACGAGTCGTTCCGAGCCAGCATGAAGTCGCTCTACGACGTCAGCATCACGAGCTTCGGCTTCGTCTCGCACAGCTATGACGCCGCGTACGTTGGGGCATACGGGCTCATCCACGCCTACACGCGGGGCACCGGGACGGTCGCCGGCTTCGACGGCTTCGACGTCGCGGACGGACTCAAACGGCTCGTCGGCGGAACGCCGGTCGCCGTTGGGCAGAACGATTTCAAGACCGCGTCGAACGAGCTCACGGGTGCGAAGTCAATCGATGTCCGCGGGATCTCGGGGCCGCTCGAGTTCGATCCGAACCGGGGCGAGGCTCCAGGACCCATCGAGATCTGGCGCGCGAACGCGACGTTCGACGACTTCGAGCAAGTCTCCATCGTGAAGCCCTGACGTTTGCCCCGCCCGTGGGCACAGGCGACGTGTTAGCGTCTGCCGCCTGTGTCAGAGGATGAAGCCAA
>VGRJ01000036.1 GCA_016875405.1 Deltaproteobacteria bacterium
GCCGTCGAACCAGCTCTGCTGGAATCGTTACGGTGACGGCCGCACCTACCCTAACTCCACCTGCGCCGTCGGCTCCTACCCCAACGGCCGCTCGCCGTTCGGGGTTGACGATATGTCAGGAAACGTCTCGGACGTGGACTTCATCGCTCGACGACTCCGATTCTACACGCGTCGAACGCGGCGGCGGCTGGGACAACGGCGAACCGCGAGCCTTCCCCGCCGCCCTCCGCTGGCGCTGGCGCGCCGAGCAGTGGATCGGCAACCTCGGCTTTCGCTGCGCCGGCTCTGCCGCTCTCCCTTGACTCTCGAGGGTTGGACCCTCGATCACTCGCCCTCGTCGTCCGTCGCCTCGGTTCGCTCGTACGGCGCGGCGCCCTGGGCACCCATCGCGGACCAGCGGCGAAAGCCTCTCGTCCAACGTCGTTGCTTCCAGACACGCGCGCTTGCGGACGACGTTGGCAAGCCCTGGCTCGAGGTAGCGGGCGCTCCGTGGGCTCACGGCCCTCGTCCCGGCGGCGGAGGTCCGGCGGCTTCCGCAGCGCGGCGATGGGCTCGACCGGGCCTCTCGGCCACGGCCGCGGTCACGCGACGACGTCGAGGCAGGCCGCGTCGCCGCCGAAGACGAGCGCGTCGAGCAGCCGCTCCTCGGGCACGAGCTCGAGCGCCGGCGCGCCCGTCACGAGCCGCACGAGGCCGCCGTCGTCGTGAAAGCCGCACGCCTCGGCCCCCTGTCGCGAGCCGATCCGCCAGAGGGCTTCGGCCGGCGTCCCGTCGGTGAACGGGACGACCGCGCGCTTGCCGGTGCGAAGCCGCTCGCCAAGCTCGATCCCGCGCAGCTCCTCGAGCGGCGCGGTGACGACGTGGCTGTCGATCCCGACCGAGAGCCGCACGCCGGCCTGCACGAGCGCCGTCACGTCCGGCAGGCCGTCGCCGAGATCGCGCTCGGTGGTCGGACACAGGCACACGCCCGCGCGCGCCTCGCCGAGCAGGCGAGCCTCGTGCGCGGCGAGGTGGGTCGCGTGCACGGCGACGAACCGCGACGACAGCGCGCCCGAGTCCGCGAGGAGCTCCACCGGCGCCCGAGACGTCTCGCTGAGACAAGCCTCGAGCTCGGCGGGCTGCTCGGCGACGTGCATGTGGAGCGGCAGCGCGTGGCGCGCCGCGAACGCACCGAGCTCGCCGAGCCAAGCCGGAGGGACCGCGCGCACGCTGTGAGGCGCGAGGCCGATCCGTACATCCGCGGCGCCCGCGTAGCGCGCGAGCAGCGCCTCGACGTCGGCGAGCCCGGCGTCGAGCGACGCGTCGGCGAAGCGGCGCTGGGCTCCCTCCGGGGGCCTGCCCTCGCCGGCGCGCGCGTACACCACCCGCAGGAGCGCGATGCGGAGCCCCTCGGCCCGCGCGGCCTCGATCACGGCGTCGGCCATCGCGAGCCTGTCGGCGTAGGGGGCGCCGTCGGGCTGGTGGTGGACGTAATGAAACTCGCCCACGGTGAGCACGCCGGCGGCGCGGAGCTCGCGGTAGGCGACGCGCGAGATGCGGTGGATCGACTCGGGCGTCAGCGACGCGGCGAGCTCGTACATCGCGGCGCGCCAGCTCCAGAAGTCATCCCGCTCACCGCTCGCGCGCTGGGCCGCGCCGCGCATTCCTCGCTGAAAGGCGTGCGAGTGCGCGGTCGTCAGCGCGGGAAGGACGAGTTCGCCGTCGAGGCGTCGCAGCATGCGCGAATCCTACCCGCTCACGCGAGCCGGCGGGCGCTCACTTCGCCGCGGCGCTCGCGCTCGGCCCGTAGAGGACGTCCTTGTGGCGCGGCCAGGCGGCGGCCGGCATGTCGCCGAACCACGCGCGCCCCAGCTCCGCGAGCGGCGCGCAGGCTCGCTCGCCGAGATCGCGGGCCTCCTCGGGATCGCGCGAGAGATCGAAGCAGTGGAAATCGTGATCCCACTCGCGCGCCTCGAGCTTCAGCGGGCCCTGCATCATCCCCCAGTTGCGGAACCCGCACTCCCAGAGCCAGGAGCAGTTCGAGAGCGGGACCGGCGTCGTCGTGCGCTCCGGGCGCGTCAGCGGGTGACCGAGCATCCGACGGCGAAACGGCGCGACGCCGGGCGCATCCCAGACGCCGAGGAGATCGAGCACCGTCGCGTGGACGTCATAGTGCCAGACGTACTGCTTCCGCGCGGTCGCGAGCGACGTCTTCTCGTCGTCGGAGAGCGTGCCCTCGGGCGCGTCGATCCAACCCGGCACCTTGATTTCCTCGTCGTAGAGGGCGCTCGTGTGGCCCATCTCCCAGTGCTCGCGGAAGGACTCGCCGTGATCCGAGGTGTAGACGATCACGGTGCGCGAGCTCTTGTCGCTCTCACGCACGTGCTCGAGGAGCCTCCCGACCGCACGATCGGAGAGGTAGGCCACGTTCTTGTAGTAGTTGAAGAAGTGTTCGTTCTTGTCCGCCGCCTTGGTGAACTCCGACGGCTGGAACGGCGCGTGCGCGGGGTCGTAGACGTAGGGGAAGTGCACGTTCGAGTAGTGCACGACCGCGAAGAAGGGCTCGGGCAGCGCGTCCCAGTCCGCGATCACGCGATCGGTGAGGAGAGCGTCGTTCGCGCCAGCGTCGAAGTCGGCCTTCTTGTCGAGCTGCGTCGCGACGGCGAAGCGCACGGTCGGCACGTCTTGCACGTAGAGGCGCATGCTCCCGAACATCACGTGCTGGCTCGTCCAGTAGGCGCCGTGATAGCCGGCGGCGTCGGCGAACTCCCAGAGGAGGGGCGCGCTCATGAGCGTCTCGTAGGCTTCGTTGGCGGCGATGCCGCTCCACAAGTTCGAGATGCTGATGGCGGTCGTCGACGCGTTGGCGCGCAGCTGATCGAACGGATAGCGGGTGGGCACCGCGGCGTTGGAGAACGGCGTCGCGCAGCGCGGCGGCTCGCCCGCGGGCGTCGCGTCGGGCTCGTAGCCGTTGCACACGACGTCGCCACGCAGGCTCTCCTGCAACACGAAGAGGACGTTGCGGGGGCGCGCCGGGGTGGGCGCAAGGGCAGGCACCGGGAGCGGCGTGCGGACCTGGACCCGAAAGTCCGGCGCGTCGTTCGCGACGCGGGCTCGCTCCTTCAGGTTCGAGACGAGGCCGTGCACGTAGATGAGGTCAGGCGTCGTCGACTGCCAGACGCGGAAGCTCGCGGGGACCTGGGTCGCGCCGTAGAGCACGGCGGGCACGAGCAGCGTCGCGAGCACCCTGACGTAGCGGCCCGGGCGAACGAGCGCGCGCGCGGCGATGACGAGCCCGAGCGCCACGACGAGCGCGACGAGGAAGCGAGCGGCGAGCGCGGGCCGCGTGAGCGGCAGGTACCCCCACACAAGCCTCGGGAACGAGCGCGCGAAGATCGCGGAGTCGTGCGAGAAGTAGATGTCGTAGAGCGAGAAGAACCCGCTCTGCACGCCGTTCGTGAGGGTGAAGCCGGTGACGAAGACGCCGGCGGCGAGCTGCCTCGCGAGGCCTCGTCGCGGCGACGCGGCGAGCAGCAGGACGAGCCACAGGATGGCGCTCGCGGCGACGGTCGCGAGGTACGCCTTCACGTGGAGAGCGTCGAACGTCGCGAGGTGCCGCGGGCGCCGCGCGAGGTCGCAGCCCACCACCCCGAGCGCAGGAGCGACGAGCACGGCGACGCCCGCGAGCCTGCGGCGCCATCGAAGGGCGCGCCTCGCCGGGCGCTTGGCGGGAGAGAGACGAGCCGGCAACGGGGCGGCAAGCTAGCAGGCCAGCCCGCGGGGGTCGACGCCCGTCACCCGCGGGTCATCGAGCGCCGCGACCCGGGAGGGCCCCAAAGCGCGCGAGCGCCTCGCGACGGAGGGCCGCGCACGCGGCGTCGTCGGGCGGTGATGGGCGGAGCTCGGAGGGATCGGCGACGACGTCGTGGCACAGCCAGTCCGCGTCCCACTCACGCGCGTGGAGCTTTCGGGTGCCGCGCATCACGCCCCAGTTCTCGAACGCGCAGCCCCACACGCCCGAGCAGTTCGAGAGCGCGAGCGTCGCGAGAGGGCGCCCCGGGCGAAGCAGCGAGCCGCCGACCATGCGCGCGCGGAACGGTGCGACGCCGGGCTCGTCCCACAGTCCGAGGAGGTCGAGCATCGTCGGCGCAAGGTCGGTGTGGAAGGTCGGCGCCTCGGCGTAGCTCGCGACCGCCGCGCGCTCCTCGCCGGTGAGCGTGCCGTCCGGTGCATCGACCCAGCCCGGGACGTGGAGCTCGACGTCGAACACCGACCCGGTGTGACCGAGCTGCCCGTGCTCTCGAAAGTGCTCGCCGTGATCGGACGTGTAGACGATCACCGTGCGCGGCCCGAGCGGGCTCTTGCGCACGCCTTCGAGGACGCGGGCGATGGCGCGGTCCTGAAGGTAGACGGCGTTTGCGTAGTAATTCTTGTAGGCGGCGTTGTCGGCCTCGGCCTTGCTTGCGAGGGCGGGCTGGAACGGCGCGTCGGCGGGGTCGATCTTGTACGGCACGTGGGTGTTGCCGAAGTGCGCGACCGCGAAGAACGGCTCCTCGAGCCCGGGGAGCTCGGAGAGCACGCGCTCGGCGAGCAGCGCATCGCTCGCGCCGTTGTCGATGTCGGCGAGCGGATCGAGGGTCGTCGCGTGGCAGTGTCGGTCGAGCGGCAGGTCCTGCACCCAGAGCCGCGAGTTCGCGAACATCATGTGGTGGCTCGTCCAGTAGGCCGTGCGAAGCCCCGCCGCGCGCGCGAAGTCGAAGAGGACCGGGGCGCTGTGGAGCGGCTCGCGCCCAGCGTCAGGCTCGAGCCCAGACCAGAGGACGGCGAGCTCGATCGCGGTGGTGGTCGCGTTCGAGCGGAGCTGGGCCAGCGGCATGCGCGAGGGCAGCGCGCGGTTCGTGAACGGCATCGCGGGGCACGACTCGACGTAAGCCGGGCAGCCCATGTCGGCGCGCACGCTCTCGGTGAGGACGAAGAGCACGCTGCGCGGCGCGCGCGGGCTCGCGCGGAGCCGAGGGAGCGGCGGCGGCGTCCGACGCTTGGGGCGCACGTCGGGGAGCTTCTTGATCCCCGTCATGTTCTGGAGCAGGCCGCCGATCGCGTGGAAGTAGAGAACGTCGGGTGTCGAGCCCTGGACCGCGCGGTAGGAGCACGGCAGCGTGAGGACGCCGAGGAGCGCGAGCGGCGCGACGAGCCCGCCGAGCCGAGCGGTCCGGCGTCGGAGCCGGAGCAGCCTACGCGCGAGCGCCACGAGGCCGATGGCGACGGCGGCGGTCGGGAGCATCGCGCGGAGGAAGTTCGACCGATCGGCGTCGATCTGATCGACGACGCTGTCCGCCATCGAGGTCCCGAAGAGCGTCGCGTCGAGGTTCAGGTAGGTCGAGTACTGGCGGTAGAAGTAGATCTGTCCGCCGACCGAAGCGGTCACGAGCGCGACGAACGCCGCCGCGCCGAGCCAGCGGAGGGCACCGCGGCGCGCCGCGCCGAGCGCGAGGAGCACGCCCCAGAGCAGACCGCCCTCGAGCACGGCGAACGCATAGCTCGCGAGGTACTTCGGCGGGAACGCGGCGATCCGAGAGCCGCGCAGGACCAGGTCGATCGCGACCACCGTGCACGCCGGGATCGCGAGCACCGCGGTGACTCGGAGCGCGCGGCCTCGGGCGAGCCGGCGGCGCTCGGCGCGTCGGGCGCTCGACGGGGAGGCGACGGGAGGAGGGGTCGGCACGGCGGGCTCGCGGTCTATGGCAGAGCGGCCGCGGGGCGTAAAACCGGACCTGTCGGCGCGGGTTCGCACCCGACGCGCGCGCGGGCCGCGAGCAGGTCGTCGAGCGCGGGCTCGTCGCGACGAGCAAAGGCGCGTCCGTCGATGCGACGAACGGTCGAAAGGAAGCGGCGGAAGTCACCGCCGCAGGCGTCGAGGAGCGTCGCGAAGCCCGCCTCGCCGGAGCCGTAGGCGCGCGCCTGCAAAAGGACCGCGTGGTTCAGCTCGAGCCCGAGGGCGAGCTCGCGCCGCAGCGCCTCGAGGATGCGACGCTTCTCGGAGAGCTTCTCGGCGGGGGGGCGGTCGGTGGCGTACAGGGCCTCGAGCGTCGCGAGCGTCTCGCGGAACCGCCGGACGCGCCGGTCGCGGGTGTGCTCGCGCTCGGCGTGATCGTGGAGCTCGAGCGGCGAGAGGCGGAGCTCCTCGGCGAGGAAGCGTGCGGTGAGGCGCCGCGCGACGAAGCTCGCGAGGCTCTCGTTGAAGACCGTCTGGCTCGCGACGTAGTGGGTCGCGTGCGTCGACTCGTGGAGCACCACGTCGACGAGGTCGGCCGCGCCATCGCGGAGCATCGTCGAGAGGACGGGATCGCGGAACCAGCCGAGCGTCGAGTACGCCCGCGCCTCGCGCACCGAGACGTCGAGGCCGCGTGCCTCGAGCTCGCGGCCGAGGTCCTGCGCGTCGGCCTTGTCGAACCAGCCCAGGTACGGGACCTCGCCCACGATGGGGAAGCGCCAGGTCGTCGGCACGAGCCGCAGCGGCTCGGCTGCAGACACGACCCACACCGCGGCCTCGCGCTCGAGATCGGCGTACTCCTCGTAGCTCTTCGTCGGAGCGAGACCGTGGCGCTCGCCGAAGCGCTTGACGCGGGCGACGAGACCGAGCTGCCGCCTCACCTCGGGCGCGACGCGCGGGTCGGCGATGGCCTCGTCAAGCGGTCGCGCGCGCGCGAAGAGATCGTCTTGGCCGGCGGCCGCCTGACCGAGGTAGCAGACCTCGAGGCAGCCCCCGACGAGCGGGGTCGCCATCAGGAGCGCGAGGAGCCGGAGCCGCGGTCGCACCTCGACACGATAGCGCGAGCGGCGCGCGCGGCGGGGGATCTCGCTCGCGGGGCTGGTCACCGCGCCCGCGCCGGTGCAGCTTCCGCCGCACGATGGACACGCTCTCGGCGACGCACCTCTTGCTCGCGTGCGTCGCGCTCGCCGCCGGCTTCATCGACGCGGTCGCGGGCGGCGGCGGCATGCTCACGGTGCCGTCGCTGATGCTCGCCCTCGGCGACCCGCGCGTGGTCCTCGGCACCAACAAGGGCCAGAGCGTGTGGGGCACGGCCGCCGCGACGCTCGCCTTCGCGCGCGCGGGCAAGCTCGATCGCGTGCGCGCCCCGATCACCTTCGTCGCTGCAGCGTCGGGGTCGCTCGTCGGAGCGATGCTCGTCGCGCGGCTGCGACCCGAGGTGGTGCGCCCGCTGGTCGTCGGACTCCTGGTGGGCGCGGCGGCGTTCGTGTTTGCGCGCGGCCTCTCGAGCGCTCGCGCCGAGGCGGCGCCAGCGGGCAAGCCGTTCGCGAGGAGCTGGCCTCGCCTCACCGTCGCGGCGATCGCCTTCGGGCTCGGCGCCTACGACGGCTTCTTCGGTCCGGGCACGGGCACGTTCCTCATCGTGGCGTTCTCGTGGGCCTTCGGAGACGCGCTCGACGTCGCGACGGCGAACGCGAAGGTCGCGAACCTCGCGTCGAACCTCGCGGCGCTGGTGGCGTTCGCGCACGCCGGGCGGGTCGACTGGCGCTACGCCGCGCCGATGGCGGTGGCGCAGGTCGCGGGCGGAGCCCTCGGGGCGCGGGCCACCTTGCGCGGCGGCGAGCGGCTCGTGCGCGTCGGCGTCCTGCTCGTGACCGCCGCGCTGACGGTGCGGCTCGTCCTGCAGATGGTGGGCTGATGCTCGACCCGAGGCGCGTCGGGACGGTCGGGTGCGCGGCCTGCCCCTCGGCCCTCGGCGTGCTCGCGGCCGCGTGGTCGGAGCTCGGCGTCGCGCGGATCCTCGTCGGGGAGCCCTCCGTCGAGGCGGCTCTTCAGCGGCTCGCGGCCGAGCACGCGGCGGTCCGCGTGGCACCGCCGCCCGAGCACGCGGCGCTCCTCGCGGCGCTCGCACGCGAGGCACGAGGAGAGCCCGTCGCGTACGCCGAGGTGGTGCTCGACGAGCGCGGCCTGTCGGCGTTTCGTCGGGAGGTAGGACGCGCGCTCCGCGAGCTTCCGCGTGGGTGCACGGTGACGTACGGCGAGCTCGCGCGGCGGCTCGGGCGCCCGGGAGCCGCGCGCGCGGTCGGGCACGCGCTCGCGCGGAACCCCTTCCCGCTCGTCGTGCCGTGCCACCGCGTCGTGGGCGCGGCCGGAAACCTCGGCGGGTTCTCGCTGCCGGGAGGGCCCGCGACGAAGCGGCGCTTGCTGTCGGCGGAGAGCCGCACAGGCGACGGCGAGGCCGCTCCGCGAACGTGCCTCGAGGCCGCGCTGCCGCTACACTGAGCGTCGATGGGCAAGGTCTTTGACATCGTCATCGCGATCCTCGGGCTCGCGGTGCTCATGATCGTGCACGAGGCGGGACACTTCTTCGCCGCGCGGGCCCACGGCATGCGGGTGAACACGTTCTCGATCGGCTTCGGGCCGACGCTGTTTCGCGTCGAGCCCGAGGACGGGTATTTCTGGTTCACGACCCTCGCCGGAAAGGTGCGCCTGCGCCTCGGCAAGCACGATCCGGCGCGTCACGGCCCGACCGTCTACCAGGCCGCGATCATCCCGTTCCTCGCGTACGTGCAGATCGCCGGGATGAACCCGTTCGAAGATCACGACCCCGAGGATCGAGGCAGCTACGCGAACGCGAGCCTCTCCGGTCGCATCGTCACGATCTTTGGCGGGCCGCTCGCCAACTACCTCTTCGCGTCGGTCTTCTTCTTCGTGAGCTATTTCTACGGCGGCCTCACGGTGTTCCCGCAGGCGAACGAGGCCGGCAGCAACACCATCGAGGTGATGCCTGGAGAGCCCGCAGAGCGCGCGGGGCTGCGCGACGGCGACCTCGTCGTCGAGGTGGCAGGCACGCGCGTCGGGACCTGGGAAGAGCTCGCCAAGAACGTCGCGGCGCACCCGGCCGAGGAGGTCCGCGTGGTGGTGTCGCGCGACGGCGCCGAGGTGCCGGTGGTGGTCACCCCGCGACGCGACGAGCGCAACGACAAGAAGGGCATCATCGGGGTGCGACCCCGCGGTCGCCGGGAGGCGGTCACCGCGAGCCAAGCGGCGAAGCTCGCCGTGACGAGCCCGGCGGCTGTGGTGCGTAACCTGGTGGTCGGCCTCGGCGAGATGATCACCGGCAAGGCCAAGCCCGACGTGCACGGTCCGGTGACGATCATCAGCGAGGGCGCGAAGATGGTGCGCCGCTCGTTCACCGACTGGCTGCACCTGATGGGCGTCCTGTCGGCCTACCTCGGCGCCTTCAACCTGATCCCCTTCCCCGCGCTCGACGGCGGGCGGCTGATGTTCCTCGGCTACGAGCTCGCGACCCGCCGAAAGCCGAACGCCCGCGTCGAGGCCCACATCCACGTCGTGGGCCTGATGATGCTGCTCGGCCTCATGCTCTACGTGACACTGTTCAACGACCTAAAGCTCGGCCGATGACTCGCCGATGGTCCGCACTCCCCTAGCCGCCCTCGCGCTGGTCGCACTCTCGCCCTTCGCGGCGCAGGGCTCCGAGCGTAGGCCTGGCATCGATGAGGAGGGGCCGCCTCCGTCGCCGGGGCTCTCGCACGCCGGCCTCGCCGTCGACGTCGATCACACCATCGCATCGGCCGCGCCGACCGATCTCGGCACGAGCTCGCCGGTCGGCTCGGAGCGCGCCTACGCCCACTCCGTACGCCTGGCGATCGAGTGGGCGGTCGCCGACCGCCGCTGGTTCCTCGGCGTCGCGAGCGAGGCGGGCGCCGCCGCCGTCCCGCCCGGCACCGAGCCGTCGAGCGGGGCGCGCGCGGCCGTGTTCGGCAACCCGGAGGTGTGGGCGCGCGCGCTGTGGACGAGCCGCGTCGGGCTGGCCGCCGGAGGCGGGCTCGGCGCCGTCCTGCCGCTGCCACGCTCGTTCGACGCCGACGAGGCCTCCGCGGTCCGCGCGATCCGCGTCGTACGACCGTGGGCCGATCCGGCCTACCAGGACCTGGCACTGACGCTCCGCCCGTTTCTTGACATGCGTCATGTCGCGGGTCCGGTAAACCTCCAGCTGCGCCAGGGGCTCGACGTCACGGCGCGGCTCGGCGGGCTCGATGCCGGCGACAACCGGCTCGACCTCGCCGCGCGCACCAGCATTTACGCGGGCGTGCGAGTCGCGCGGCCGCTGATGCTCGGCCTCGAGCTGCACGAGGTCTACCAGCTGACCGGAGACGTCGCGACCCCGACCTGCCCGCCACCCTGCGACCGCCTGCGAGTCCAGTTCACCCTGGCGCCGAGCGTGCGCCTCGTGTTTCGCCACGTGACCCCGACGGTGAGCCTGCTCCTGCCGCTCTCGACGCCGCTCCGCGCCGACGTCGCGTCGTACGTCGCCGCGCGCATCCACCTCGGCGCGCGCGTCCCGCTGCCCTGACCGTGGACCGGCCGAGTCCAGCGTCGTCGCTCAGCCCGTCGTCCAGCCGTGAGGGGCCGAGCGCGCGCGGAGCTCGAGCAGCGGCTCGGCGACCACGCGGCTGTCTTGCTCGACGTCGACCGCGCGCAGTGCCCGCGCGAGGATCCGCGACATCTGGTGGGCGCTCTCGTATCGGTCGGAGGGATCGAAGGCGAGCGCTCGCTCGATCACCTTCGCGACCTCGTCGGGCAGCTCGTGCCGAACCTCCGCGAGCGGCGGGATCTCGCCGCGCCGCGCCGCGAGGAAGATTTCGACGTCGTCCTTGCCCTCGAAGAGCTTCCGCCCCGCGAACGCTTGCCACAACACGACGCCGAGCGCGTAGAGATCCGTCTGCGGCGTCGGTTCAGGCGACAGGGTAAGCTCGGGCGCAAGGTAGCCGACCTTGCCCTTCACGATGTCGGGCGCCGTCATGCGCGCTCGGTCGCTCGCGCGGGCGAGGCCGAAATCGCTGAGTTTTACCTGACCGTTCGAGCCGACGAGGATGTTCTGGGGCGTGACGTCGCGATGGAAGACGGGCATCGGGCGGCCGTAGGGGTCGCGGTGCTCGTGGGCGGCAGTGAGCCCGCGGAGCGCCTCGAGCCCGACCAGCGCGACGAACGTCCAGGGCACCGAGAGCCCCTGCTCGGCGAACTGCTTCAGAAGCTGCGACAGCGACAGGCCGTCGACCCACTCCATGACGAGGAGCTGCCGCGCGCCGTCCTCGACGAAGTCGTGCACCTGCACCACGTTCGGGTGCTGAAGCTGCGCCGAGACGCGCGCCTCCTCGACGAACATCGCGACGAAGGTGGCGTCGTGCACGAGGTGCTCTCGGATCGCCTTCACGGCGACGAAGCGCTCGAAGGTGCCCGGGCCGCGCTGCACCGCGCGCCAGACCGTGGCCATACCGCCAGTGCCGGCGATGTCCACGAGCTGGTACTTGCCCGCGAGGATCGTCCCCGGACTGTCCATGCGACGCACGTTACCGTGTTTGGAGCGGCGCGTGTCGCCCGAGGCCGAGAGATGCGCATTTGTTCCGCCCCGGGCGCCTTCGTTTCGGTGTAAGACGCGCGCTCGATGGACCTCTTCCACCTCCTTGAACAGCACGATTTCGGGGCCGTGCACCTCGGCCGCGACGCGGCGAGCGGCATGCACTGCATCGTCGCGATCCACGACACGCGGCTCGGTCCCGCGATCGGCGGATGCCGGTTCTTGCCCTACGACGACGAGCGTGACGCCCTCGTCGACGCGCTCCGGCTCGCGCGCGGCATGACCTACAAGGCGGCGCTCGCGGGGCTACCGCACGGCGGCGGCAAGACGGTGATGCTGCGCCCGAAGAAGCTCTTCGATCGCGCCGCGCTCTTCCGCGCGTTCGGGCGCTTCCTCGAGGGGCTCGGCGGCCGCTACTTCACCGCCGAGGACTCGGGCACCGGCGTCGAGGACATGGAGGTGCTGCGCGGCGTGACGAGGCAGGTCGTCGGCACCGGCGGCGGCTCGGGCGACCCCTCGCCGTTCACCGCGCTCGGCGTGCGCCGCGGCATCGAGGCCTGCGTCGCGGTGAAGCTCGGGCGCGACACGCTCGCGGGGCTTCACGTGGCGGTGCAGGGCGTCGGCCACGTGGGCTATCACCTGTGCAAGGAGCTGCACGCGACCGGCGCGACGCTGTCGGTCGCCGACGTCGATCCGCTCAAAGCCGAGCGGGCGCAGCGCGAGTTCGGCGCCGCGGTGGTCCCGATCGCCGACATCTTCGACGTGCCCTGCGACGTGCTCGCGCCTTGCGCGCTCGGCTCGGCGCTGAACGACAGCACCATCCCGCGCATTCGCGGCGCGATCGTCGCAGGCGCGGCGAACAACCAGCTCGCCGAGCAGCGGCACGGCGACGACTTGCACTCGCGCGGGATCCTCTACGCGCCCGACTACGCGATCAATGCGGGCGGGCTCATCAACGTCGCGCTCGAGCTCGAGGGCTACGACGCGGGCAAGGCGCGCGTGAAGACGCTCAGGGTCTACGACACCATCCGCGAGATCGCGGAGCGCTCGCAGAGCACCTTCACCCCGACCTATCGCGTCGCGGATCTGCTGGTCGAAGAGAAGCTCGGCCGCGGGGCCTCGGAGGCGTCATGAAGAAGCGAGCCTCCGATCGCACCGCCGATGCGCTGCGCCCGACCGACGTCGTCACCGGCTTCCACCGACTCTCGGAGGGCTCGGCCCTCTACCGCGCCGGCGGCACGCTGGTGCTCGTGACGGCGTCGCTCGAAGACGGCGTGCCGAAGTGGATGGACGAAGACGAGGGCGGCTGGCTTACCGCCGAGTACCAGATGCACCCGCGCGCGAACCCGAAGCGCCGCGAAGAGCGCGAGGGGCGAAACAAGCCGCCGAAGGGGCGCACGCTCGAGATCCAGCGGCTCGTGGGGCGCGCGCTGCGTTCGGCCCTGGACCTGAAGGCGCTCGGTCCGCGCACGCTCACGATCGACTGCGACGTGCTGGAGGCCGACGGCGGCACGCGCACGGCGTCGGTGACCGCCGGCTTCATCGCGACCGCGCTCGCGCTCCACTCGCGCGGGCTCGCCCGCGTGATCCGCGATCAGGTCGCGGCGGTGAGCGTCGGCTTCGTCGACGGTGAGGTGCTGGTCGATCTTGACTACTCGGAGGACAGCCGCGCGCGCGTCGATCTCAACGTGGTCGCGACGCTCGACGGGAGGCTCATCGAGGTGCAGGGAACCGCCGAGGGGCGCGCGATCCCGCGCCCCGAGTTCGACCGGATGCTCGACGCGGCGCTCGGAGCCATCCGCGAGCTCGGTGAGCGCCAGCGCCAAGCCCTCGAGGCCGCCGGAGCCGATCTGCGCATCTTGATGAAGAAAGCCGAGGGCTGACGGTCCCGTGGCGCGCGTAGAGGAGCCGGTCTTCTCGCTCGTCGTCGCGACGGGCAACCGAGGCAAGCTCGGCGAGCTCCGCGCGCTCCTCGCCGACCTCCCCATCGAGGTGCTCGGCGTCGCCGAGGTGGTGACGCCGCCACACGTCGTCGAAGACGCCGACACCTTCGCAGGAAACGCTCGCAAGAAGGCGCGCGCGGTCGCGGCGGCGTGCCGCGCGGTGACCCTAGCCGACGACTCGGGGCTCGAGGTCGACGCGCTCGGAGGACGCCCCGGAGTGCGGTCGGCGCGCTACGCGCGCGAGGGCGCGACCGACGCGGAGAACAACGCGAAGCTCCTCGTCGAGCTCGAGGGCGTCCCGGGGGAGCGACGTACGGCGCGCTTCCGGTGCGCGCTCGTGCTCGTCGACCCGTGGAGCAAGGACGGGGTGACGGGCGAGGTCGTCGTCGAAGGCGCCCTCGAGGGGCGCATCGCCACCGCGGCGCGCGGCACGAGCGGCTTCGGCTACGACCCGCTGTTCCTCGTCGGCGACCGTGGCCGGACGCTCGCGGAGCTCTCCGAGGACGAAAAGAACGCGTGCAGCCACCGGGGACAGGCGCTGTCACGGCTCTACCCCGTCCTCGCAGGCCTCGCCTCCGCACGCGCGCGGGCGTCCCGGCGCTGAGGCGCGCGCCCGGGCGAAGGCGGCGGTTTGACCGGCCGGGGGATCGCGGGTAAGCGACCGCGCGTGAGGCTCGACCGGAAGTCGCTCCGCGCCGCCAGTTACTCGACCGTCGGCCTCGAGCTCGCCCTGTCGGTCCTGGTCGGGATGCTCGGAGGACGCTGGCTCGACGGTCGCTTCGCGACCGATCCCGTGCTCACCTTCGTCGGACTCGTCTTCGGCTGCGCCGCCGGCTTCCGCTTCGTCTACCGCGCCGCAACCCGGATGCGAAAGGACGCGGACGCCGAGCCGTTCCCCAGCGCCGACGTCGGCCGCCCGGCCCGCTTTGCGATGGGCGAGCGGCATGCGGCGGGCCGAGCCCGACGCGCCGCCCGGGACGACCATCCGCCTCGTACGAAGCCACCGGCGAAGGGGGCTTCGTGAGCGTCACCCCCGAGCCTGCCCCGCGCCCCTTCGACGCGCCGATCGTCACCTCGCTCGTCGCGGTCGGCGCGATCGCCGTCGTCTTCGCGATTGCCGCGCTCGTCCTAGGCGGCCCCGAGTCCGGGCTCGGCGTGGCCGTCGGCGGACTCGTTGCGACCCTGAATTTCTGGCTCTTCGCGCACATCGGACGCGGCGTGCTGTCAGGCGGCAAGCGGTCGCGCGCCTGGGCCCTCGTCGCGGTGGCAAAGTTCCTCCTCTTGTTCGGCGGGGCCTGGCTGCTGCTCCGAGCGGGCCTGACAGCCCCCCTCACGCTCGCCCTCGGCTACGGCGCGATGCCGCTCGGCATCACCGTCGGGATGTTCGTGCGAGGCGGCCACGAGGAGTCACCGCCGCCACCCCCCTGAGCCGGCGCGTACGGCGTCGGGGCGCTCCGCGCGGTCCATTGTTGCTGGCCTTCCCTGCCGGAACTTGGTAGGAGGCTCGCGGAATCTCTGAGCCGGGGCCACCGGCTCTCGCGGACGACGCCGATGCCCGAGCACATCTCGCTGCTGCACTACCTCCTCTACCGCTTCGAGCTCCTGCGCGAGAGCGCGCACGGGACGAGCTTCGGCGGCCACCACCTCGGCTACAAGGACTACGAGCCGCTCGCGATGGCGATCGTGCTGATGGCGATGATCGTCTACCTCGCGAGCGAGGTCCGTGCGCTGGTGAAGCGGACGCAGGACGCGATCGAGCCCGAGCAGGAGCTGACGCTCCGCACCTTCTTCGAGGTGTTCTTCGAGACGTTCTACGGCATGGCCAAGGAGGTCATGGGTCCGAAGAACGCGAAGCGCTACTTCCCGCTCATCGGCTCGTGCGCCATCTTCATCTTCACCTCGAACGCCATCGGGCTCATTCCCGGCATGAGCCCGCCGACGTCGAACTTGAACGTCACCTTCGGCTGCGGCCTGCTCGTCTTCCTCGCCTTCAACTACTGGGGCTTGAAGGAGAACGGCATGGACTACGTGAAGCACATGGCCGGCTGGGGCATGTTCGATAGCTTCCTGCCGAACCTGTTGCTGGCGCTCCTGATGTTCCCGATCGAGGTGATCTCGACCTGCGTCCGGCCGCTGACGCTGGCCATCCGCCTCATGCTGAACATCGCGGTCGACCACCTCCTCGTCAGCATCTTCATGGGGCTCTTCGCGGTCCTCCTGCCGCTGCCGCTGATGCTCCTCGGCATCATCGTCATCGTCGTGCAGACGATGGTGTTCTGCCTTCTCTCGTCGATCTACATCGGCCTCGCGACCGCGCACGCGGAGCACCACTGAGTTCAGGAAGGCGACTTCCCCCGGCGCAAGCCAAGACCTCCAACCGAACGACCCCTCGCCGCCGCCTCCCGACCCCTCCTCCCTCCGGAGTCGTCGGGAAAGCAACGAGGGACTAGGCAACGAACCAAAGACGGATTACAGGGTGCGCCAAGATTCGCGGGCCCACCCCCAAGCTAGAAATTGAAGGAGCCGATTCGATGACTTTGAAGAAGAAGGTGTCGCTCTTTGCGGCGATTGTCACTGGCCTCGTTCTGTCGCCGGCGCTTGCCATGGCGCAGCAGGCGGCCGCTGCGGCGCCGTCGAACAAGTTCGACGCGAACTCCTGGCTCGGCGTGGCTGCGGCCTTCGCCATCGCCGCGGCTGCCATCGGCGGCACCACGGCACAGGGCCGTGCGACCTCGGCGGCGCTCGAGGGCATCGCTCGTCAGCCGAGCGCCGCGGGCCGCATCCAGACCCCGATGATCCTCGGCCTTGCGCTCATCGAGTCGCTCGTGCTGTTCGCGTTCGTCGTGGCGTTCCTCCTCCAGGCGAAGATCGTCAACAATTGAGCTCGCTCGCTCCGGACCTCGCCTCTCGGGCGGGTCTCGCGAGCGTCCATGAGCAAAGCTCAGCCTATCGAGCCACGCTCAGTCCATCGAGCCACGCTCGGCCCTCGCGCCGGACGTGGCTCGATGGTTTTTGTGCGCTCCCCATCGTACGCCGAGCGTGGAGCGCGACCCGCGTCGAGGGCTTACTCCTTCGCGCCCTCGTTGTAGCCCCGCGGGCGGTACTGCGGGTCGACGCCCTTGTTCTTCTCGTGGTTCGCGAGCGTGTCGGTGACGAGGTAGGCGATCCAGGTATTGCCGGTCGGCTTCGCGGCGATCGCGCGCAGCTCCTCTTCGTGCAGCAGGAGGATCTTCTTGTCGTACATGCACTGGAGCGCGAGCGAGATGAGCGACTTGTCGTTCGGGCCGAGCTCGAAGCCCTGGGCGTAGTGTGGCCAAGCCTCCTCGGCGCGGCCCAACCGGCACAGCGTGTCGCCGGTATAGATGTGGGCCATCGGCCACTTCGGCGCGAGCTCGCGGGCGACGTGGCTCTCGGCCAGGCGCGTCTCGAGGTCGCCGCGCGCGCCAACCATCACCGAGTAGTTGAGGTGGGCCTTGGCGCTCCGAGTGACGACCTTCTTCGTCGCGAACCAAAACGAGACGTCGTCTCGGTAGTCCATCGCGTGCAGGTACGCGCGCGCGGCCTGAAAGCCGAAGAACGCGCCGATGGTGGCGGCGGTGAGCGAGAGCGGCAGCCGACGAGCGCGCCCCGGAGCGACCTCGAGCAGCGCGGCGGCGAGCGCCCCCAGGACGAGCGAGGTGCCGACGACCGGGAAGTACCAGAAGCGCTCCGCACGCACCGTCGGCAACGCGACGGGGATGTTCGAGTGAGGGAAATAGCTCACGACCACCCACACGAGCCCGAGCGCGACGAGCGACGCAACGACCGCGTGCCAGGGCGCCTCGGAGCGGCGATCGAAGGTCGCTGGCCGACGCGGTCCACCCTCGACGACGAGCCCTAAGCCGAGCACGACGAGGGCGGCGCACCAGGGCCACGTCCGCACTCCCCCCGCGTCGGACTCGGCGTGGATGTGCTCGAGCTCGACCACGATGCCGACGAGCCCGGCCACGAGCAGGACCACCGCAGCCTCGCGAGAGCCTCGTCGCGCCGGCGCAAGGACCGCCTCGGGGTCGAGCCCGAGGGCCCGGCGCGCGCGCCGCTCGAGGACGAGGCCCCGCAGCCATAGGCCAAGCGCCACGAGCGGCGGCGACACCATCAGCGCGCCTCCGGCGAGCGTCTCCCAACCCCGCAGCGTCTCGGGGATGGGCTCCTGGGGATACGAGTAGTCGCCGCTCAGCCACAGCGGAAACAGGACCTGCCCGAGGCCGCGCACGTACACGCGCATCGCGGCCGCGATTCGGTGAGGCGTGTCGGCGTCGACGAGCGGGTTGTTCAGCGGATCCTTCGGCAGGGGAGCCTGGTGGAACCAGACGAGGAACTCGCGGAAGAGGCGTGCACCGCGCGAAGCCCCCTCGGGCAGCTCGGTGCGGAGAGCCTCGGGGAGCGGGGACGGGAACCAGCCCTTGCGGAGCTCGACGTAGAGCACGAACGCCGCGACCGCCGCGACGAACGCGAGCCCCGCGCGGGCGACGCGTGCGGGGCGCGTGCCGTGGAGCAGAGGCGCGGTCACCATCGCCGCCGCGGGGACGAGCGGGACACACACGAGCGCGCTCTCCTTCGAGAAGAGGCCGAGGAGCACCGCGGCGAAGACGCCTGCGGGCATGCCCCACGCGGGGAGCCGGAGCGCGTGGAGGGCGAGCAAGGTGCCCAGCCCACCGAGCACGTCCGCGAGCCCGACGATGCCGCTCACCGCCTCGGTGAGCACGGCGGCGGTGACGAAGGCGAGCCCCGCGAACCACGCGAGCCCCCGCCTCCGCGAGGTGGCGAACGCGAACGACGCGAGGAGCGCGCCGTTCAACGCGTGCAAGCCGACGTTGAGCAGGTGGTGGAAGAACGGGTGCTTTGGGAGGTGCTCGAGGCTCGGCGGTAAATGCGCGTGCAGGCTCCAGACCGCGCGCCAGAGGAGGTTCGGGATCGGACGGTAGCTGCCGATGCTCCCCTCGGGCGGCAGACCCCAGAAATCACGATAGATCGCGTCCCAATAGCCGAGGCCGAGGCGACCGTTGACGTAGGGGTTGGCGAGCAAGGCCTCCTGCTCGTCGAAAATGTAGTTGGTCGCGGGGTGTCGCGTGTAGAGCACGAGCGCGACGAGGACGAACGGGACGACGGCGACGAGCGTGCGCGGGTCTTGGTCGCGGACGTAGCGCACCGCGAGCTGCGCCAGCCCTCGGAGGAGCCCGAACATGCGGCGAGGCCAAGGTAGCCGCAGCGGGAGCGTGCCCGCGCCAGCGCCGGGCTCGGGGCCGTCACCGGGAGGGCCCGGCGGCATGGAGCTCACCGGCTCGATCGTCACGCGCCCTCGCGCGGCTCCTCGTCGACAGGCCAGATGTCACCCCAGATCGACTGACCGCCATCGACGCGAAACACGCTGCCGGTGACGAAGTCGTTGCGCGCGCTCGCGAGGAACACGATCACGCGGGCCACCTCGTCGACCTGGCCGAGGCGCTTCAGCGGCGTCGCCTGTCGAGCGAGCTCGAGCGGCCCCTCACCGTACTGAGCGGTCCCGCTCGAGCGGATGTTGTTGCCGGGCGCGACCGCGTTCACGCGGATCCCGTGGCGCGCCCACTCGACGGCGAGCGACATCGTGAGGTTCTCGACGCCGGCGCGCGCAGCCCCGGTGTGCGCCATGCCCGGAAAGCCTCGCACCACCGTCGCCGTCACGTTCACGATTCGCCCGGACCGGCGAGGGATCATGGCGCGCGTCGCGAGCTCGCGCGTGACGTAGAAGGTGCCGTTCAGGTTGTTGCGAATCACGGCCTCCCAGCCGCGCGGCGACATCACCTCGGCCGGCGCGGGGAACTGACCTCCCGCGTTGTTGACGAGCACGTCGACCCCGCCCATCCGCTCGAGGACCTGGTCGACGTAGCGGCCGACCTCTTCGGGCTCGCGAATGTCGCAACGCGCGGCGAACACCCCGTCGTCGAGCCCCGGCGCCGCGGCGAGCTCCGCGGCGGCGGCCTCGAGCTTGGCCTCGTTGCGACCGCAGATGGCGATCCGAGCGCCGAGCGACCGCAGCTCGCGGGCCGTCGCGAGGCCGATCCCGCTCCCACCGCCCGTCACGACGGCGACCTGCCCGGCGAAGAGGCCGGGCGCGAACATCGAGTTCTCTCCGCTCACGGCGTCGATCTACCTCATCGCCCACGCGGCCGCATCGGTCCCCGCGGCCGAGCCCTCGCCCGGCTCGGCCGCGGCCACCGGGCGCGATGCACGGCGCGTTCGCCTGACCGCGCGGATCGTGCCACACTCCGTGGGTCGCGAAGCCTCCGCGCAAGCCCCCATGAAGCCGGTCGAACGTGTCGGAAAAGTCCTCGTCGTCGCGGGAGCCCTCGGGCTCTCCGGCTTCCTCGCTCACTCCTTCGGCTCCGGGGGGCTCTGGTACGGGTTCCGCTCTCAGATCGCCGCGTCGCGGGCGGGGAGCGCACGCAAGTACGACCTCACGCGGCTCGAGGCGGTAAACCAGACGCTGAAGCTCGTGCGCGATCGCTACGTCGACCCCGACCGCGTTCGTCCGAAGGAGATGCTCCTCAGCGCGCTGAACCAGATCCAGCGCGACGTCGCCCAGGTGATCGTGCTCACCAGCGCCGACAAGCCGGGCTACGTCACCCTCCGGGTCGACACCGAGCAGACCGAGCTGCGCGTCGACGACGTGCTCGGGCCCTGGGACGTCGCGGCGAAGCTCCGCGAGGCGTTCGCCTTCATGCAGAAGCACCTCGCGAACGCCGAGGGCGTCGATCTGCGCGAGCTCGAGTACGCGGCCTGCAACGGCATCCTGCGCACCCTCGATCCGCACAGCGTGTTCATGAGCCCCGAGGGGTACCGCGAGATGAACCTCTCGACGTCGGGCCACTTCGGCGGGCTCGGGATCGTGATCTCGCTCCGCGATCAGCTGCTCACGGTCATCCGGCCGATGCCCGACACTCCCGCGGTGCGCGCCGGGCTCCGCAAGTACGACCGGATCGTGAAGATCAACAACGAGTCGACGCTCAACATGCCGCTCGACGACGCGGTGAGGCGCCTGCGCGGCAAGCCCGGCTCGAAGGTGTCGGTGTGGGTCGCGCGCCCAGGAGAATGGGAGGGGACGCGCGAGTTCGTGCTCACGCGCGAGCAGATTCGAGTGCCGAGCGTCATCGGCAAGCGGCTGCCGGGCGACGTCGGCTACCTGCGCCTCAAGCAGTTCCAGCAGACCTCGGCTGACGAGCTGAAGGAGCAGCTCTCGCGCCTGCGAGCGGAGGGTCCGGTCAAGGGAGTGGTGCTGGATCTGCGCGGAAACCCGGGCGGACTCCTCGACCAAGCCGCGAAGATCGCCGACATCTGGTTGCGGAGCGGGGTGCTCGTCGCGACCGTCGGTGCCTCGGAGGGTCGCGACGAGAAGCTCGCCACGGCGGCCGACAACGAGCCCGACTATCCGCTCGTGGTGCTCGTCAACCAGTCGAGCGCGAGCGCCAGCGAGATCGTCGCGGGCGCCCTGAAAAACCTGAAGCGCGCCGTGATCGTCGGCGAGACGACCTTTGGCAAGGGCAGCGTGCAGCTCGTGTTCCCCGACGTGACCCCCGACAAGGCTGCGCTGAAGCTCACCATCGCGCAGTACCTCACGCCGGGCGACCAGTCGATCCAGGGTGTCGGCGTAACGCCGCACGTCGAGCTCGACCCGATGACCGTGGACACGCTCGAGATGGACCTCACGCTGCAGCACGACGGCGTGCGCGAGCGGGACCTCGAGCGGCGGCTGTCGAACGAGCGGGCCGCCAAGCCGAGCACCCCCGCGCAGGTGGTGCGCTACTACCTGCCGCAGCGCGAGCGCGAGACGATGCGTGAGCTCGCAGGAGAGCTCGACGAGGAGTTCCAGCTCGACTTCCCGATCGAGTTCGCGCGCGAGCTCGCGAGGCAGCTGCCGCAAAGCCAGGCCGCCGAGGCACAGCTGCAGAGCGCGGGGGACTTCATCGAGACGATCCGCCAGCGCGAGATCGGCAAGGTCTCGGACGAGCTGAAGAAGCTCGAGATCGACTGGTCCGTCCCTGCGAACAAGGGCGCGGCCGGGCCGAGCAAGGACGACTTCGAGGTCAAGGTCTCGACCGACCGCCCGAACGACGTCGTCACCGCAGGCGAGCCGCTGAACCTCACCGTCTCGGTCCACAACAAGGGCAAGGAGCCGGCGTATCGGCTCCGCGCCGTGACCGACAGCGACAACGCCTACTTCAAGGAAAAGGAGCTGGTCTTCGGCAAGATCGCGCCCGGCGAGACGAAGGCCGTCACGGTGCCGCTCTCGTGGTGCGAGATCGAAGGTCGAAAGATCGCCACCATCGCACCGCTCCCCAAGGACGCGAAGCGCGTCTGCCGCTTGCCGAAAGAGGCGCTCGACCGCAGCGACGGCGTGAAGATCCACTTCGACGCCTTCGGCGGTCACACGCCCGCGAGCGCCGAGCTGCGTCCGACGATTGAGGCCCTGCCGCGTCCGCAGTTCCAGTACAGCTACCAAATCGCCGACAACCTCGAGGGCTCGAACGGGGACGGCCTCTTGCAGCGCGGCGAGATGGTGACCGTGTACCTGACGGTGAAGAACGTCGGGAAGGGCCGCTCGTACGACACGCAGGCGAACCTCGCGAACCGCTCGGGAGACGGCGTCCTCCTAAAAAACGGTCGCTTTCAGCTCGACAGCATGGACCCTGGCGAGGTGCGTGACGTGGCCTTCACCTTCGAGGTGCAGCCGCAGCTCGCCGAAGAGGAAGTCGTGCTCGGCCTGTCGGTCGGTGACCGCGAACTCCGTGAGTTCGCGAACGAGAAGCTCCGCATCCCCGTGAGGCCGAAGGTGTCGCTCGAGCGCGCGGATGGCGCCGTGACGGCGCGCGCAGGGGCGTCGCTGTTCGGGGACGTCAACCTCGAGCGAGGGGCGTTCGGGACGCTCGAGGCGGGCGCCGCGTTGCGCGTCCTCGGCCGCAGCCAGGATGCAAAGCGGGGCATGGTGACGAAGGTCGAGCTCGGCGACGGGCGCTTCGCGTTCCTGAAGGAAGGCAGCTTCGACGCCGGAGGCCAGGCGCCCCGACGAGACAAGGCGATCGCCTACGCGCCGCTGTTCTCGCACGCGCCGCCGGCGCTCGCGATGCGGGCGGCCGAGCGCGCGACCCGGGGCGAGAAGGTGCGCATCGACGTCGAGGCAACCGACAGCGAACGCCTGCTCGACCTCTACCTCTTCGTCGGCAGCCGCAAGCTCCACTACCAATCGAACCGAAACGGCGCCGATCCAAAGCGCGCGACCTTCTCGTTCGATGCGCCGCTACAGCCTGGCGTGAACTTGATCAGCGTCGTGGCGCGCGAGTCGACCGACACGTCGACCCTCCGGACCGTCGTCGTGCGGCGCGACGGGCCTGACGGCAGCATCTTGAAGACGCCAAAGCATGTCGACGACGAGCTCCTCGGCAACGAGGGCGAGTGAAGGAGCCGAGATGAGCTGGCTCGAGCGGCTGAAGGTCAAGCTCGGGGTCGTCGATCCCGATGTCGACGAGCCCGTCGAGGCAGGCGCCGCCGCGACCGCGGGGAGCGGGCGCGCACGAGGCGAGCGACCGCCACTCGACGGGCTCGAGCCGGCCTCGCAACAGAGCCTCGACGACGCGCTCGCCGCACGGGAGCGTGGCGACCTCGTGGAGATGCGGCGCCTGCTCGAGGAGCTCGATCGAGGCAAGGGCCTCAGGCTCGTCTTGCGCGCCGCGGCCGCGCTCGAAGCCGGAGATGAGTCGACCGTGGAGGCGTTGCTCCCCAAGGTGCGCGCCGAGGAGCCCGCTTGGCGACTGCCGCTGCAGCTCGCGTCGGTGCTCGAGGACGCGGTGCGCGCAAGGGAGCTTCGCGCGCGCGCCGAACGCGCCGAGGCGCCGAAGTGGGCTCTCGCCTGGAGCCGCGCACTCTCGCCCGAGGCGGACGAGCAGCGCCGCGGCTTGGTCGAGCTTCTCGCGGCCGACCCGGCGCTCGCCCGAACCGTCGCCGCGCGCGATCTCGCGATCGAAGGGGCGGTCGCCGACGGTGACGCCTCGGATCGTTACGCCGCGTTCGCGCACGGGCGGCAGTGCCTGCGGCGCTTCGGTCCCGCGCTGGTGCTGCAGCTCATCGACCGCGCAGGAGCCCCGCGATGAGCCGCAGCACGCTGGTTCTCTACGAGCTCGAGCGCGCGCGCCTCAAGGCGTTCTCGACCGAGCTGGAAGCGGCGCTCGCGAACGACGACCGCGTCGCCCTCGCCGCGCTGCTCGACCTGGACGACACGGCGCTCGTGCGGCGCCCTCGGCTCGTCGATCACTTCCTCGTCCCCGAGCGAGGCTCGGACGCGCCGGTCCACGAGGCCCTGAGGCGCGCGGCGCGACGACGGGCCCTCGTCCCGCGGTGGACGAGCGACAACCCTGCGCTCGAAGGCCGCCTGCGAGCCTTCGACGCGCTTCGAGATGACGCTGCCGCTTCGGCCGCGGTCGATCGCCTGCTGAACCCACGCCGGGTCCCGTGGTACCTGCGCCGCCCCGCCGCGACCTGCGGCTGGCTCGATGGCCCAGGCCGAGAGGAGCTCGCGCGGCGACTCGCGCGCATGAGGTCCTCGCTCACCCCCGAGCTCCGCGCCTTCGCCGATGGGCTCGATGCGGTGCGCGGCGACGTCATCGCTCACGACGCGCTGTGAGGCTCGTGCCGTCCGCGCGACGCGCTGGCGTCAGCGCCGCTCTTGACCCTGCAGCTCGAGGCTCCGCACGAGCGTCGTTACCATGCGATCGACCTCGCGGTAGAGCTGGGTCGCGCTCTTGGGGCGCTCGTCGCGACGGGCGTTCGACGGCGCATCGGACTCGATCATGGCAGGGATGGCGAGCGGGAGGCTGAAGCCGAACATCGGCCGAAAGAACGGCCGCTCCCGCGCGAACTTGAGCGCCGGTTGGCGCCGCGAGCCGGTGGAAACGGCTTCAGTCGTGCGCCTTGCGCAGCACGACCCGGCGGCCGTCGCCGAGCTGCCAGCGGAGCCGTCCGTCCTCGCCGAGCGAGAAGTCGGCGCTGTCGCGCGAGCCGTCGGGGCGCACGAACGCGACCGTGAAGGCGCTGTCCTTCGCCTGGGAGACCTCGAAGGCGCCCTCGCGCGGCGACTCGGCGGGGATCGCCACCGTGACGCGCGAGCCCTTGAACTCGAACGAGGCGCCGGTGGCCCAGCCCTCGGCGCGCTCGGCCTGGGGGCCGGAGAAATTCTCGACGGCGTCCCCGACCCATTTGCCCTGGAGCTGCTTCTTCGGGTCCTTGCCGCAACCGACCAGCGCGAGCGCGAGCGCGACCAACCAAGTGGAGAGACGGGTCATGAGGATCGGCCTTAGCCCGCGGCCCTCGCGTGGGACAAGATTGTGGCGACGGCCGCGGTCCGCGCTTCCGCGAGCGAGTCGACTAGGCTAGACCGACGTCGTGTCCAGCCTTTACTCGCACCTTCGCCTCACGGCCGACGGACGCCGCGAGCTCCTCGCGGGCCTCGTCGCGCGCTCGTCCGACACCATCGACGGCCGTCGGCCGCTCCTCGTGTTCGATCTCGACGGGACGCTGCTCGACAATCGCCCGCGCGTCGTCGCGATCCTCCACGAGCTCGCGCAGTCCTGGCGGGAGTCGCATCCCGAGGCCGCGGCCAAGGTCGCGCGCGCCCGTGACGAGGACATCGGCTATGGCCTCGTCGACAACCTGATGCGGCTCGGCATCGAGGTGCCCGAGCTCCACGCCGCGGGGCAGCGCTTCTGGTTCGAGCGCTTCTTCATCGACGAGTACCTTCGGCACGACACCGCGCTCGCGGGAGCGGTCGAGTTCGCGCGGCGCTGCCACGAGGCGGGGGCGAGCATCATGTACCTGACGGGGCGTGATCTTCCGAAGATGGCGGTCGGGACGCTCGCGAGCCTGCGGGACCTCGGCTTTCCGATCGGCGTCGTCGGCACGAGCCTCGTGACCAAGCCCGCCTTCGACATCCCGGACGAGCGCTTCAAGCGCGAGGTGGCGCGCGAGCTCGATCGCGTCGGTCCCGTGCTGGCGGTGTTCGACAACGAGCCGGGCAACTGCAATGCGCTGCTCGAAGCGCACCCGGCCTGCGTCTCGGTGCTGCTCGACACGCAGCACGCGCCGAACCCGCCAGCGCTCCACTCCGGCGTCGTCGTGATCGACACCTTCGAGGCATGAGCCGCTCCGCGGGTGCGCTCGCGCTGCTGTTCGCGGCCTGCGATCCTCCCGCGTCGGCGCCGACCCCGCCGCCGACGACGGGTGACTCAGCCGAGGCGGCTTCGACGACCGTCGTCCCGCAGCCCCGCTCCGCCGGCCCGGTCGCGTCGACGTCCGTCGCGGCACCGCTCGGCAGCCCGAGCGGCAGCGCGCTGCCGCCACCCGAGCCGCTCGCCCTTCGCGAGAAGCTCCTCGCCGAAGCGTTGGCGACCGCGAAGGCGGAGCTCGCGGGGGTCGACCTCGAGGCGCGCTGGGCCTGGCCTCGAAGGTTCGAGGGCAGCGGCGACGAGGCGCGCAGCCGAAGCGCCCTCGACGTCGAGGTGAAGCTGACGGCAAACGGGCGCATGCGCTGGGTGTTCCGCGGCGGCGCGGTCATGCTCCCGGCCGGCACCGAGCTGCTCGCGCGGGCTGACCACTACGGTCACTTGCTCGTGTGGCCAGACAAGCCCGAGTATCGCGTCGTGCCAGCGGGCACGCTGCGTTCGCTGCTCGACGAGCGACGCGTCGACGCGAGCCCGCTCTCGAAGGCGACGCGAGCCACCCTGGGCGAGGGCGCGCGCCTGGGGCTACCGGTGCGGCGGGTCGAGCTGACGAGCAGCTACGGTACCGTGACGCTCGAGCTTGCGCGCGTGAAGGAGGCCGGCCTTGGCGGCGTCGTGTGGTGCCGACTGCTGGTCGAGCTCGGCGGGATTGATCCGGCCCTCGCGCCCTGCGCCGCGGAGCCTGAGCCCGAGCTCCCGCTTCAGGCGAGCTACGCTTGGGGCACGAGCGACGCCAAGGAGGCGCTCCGCCTCGAGGTGAGCCGCTTGGTCCTGCACGAGAAAGACGCGGCCCCGATCTTGGTCCCCGCGCCCGGGCAGCGCATGCGGGCGGACGGAATCCCGGGGAGCATGAGCGCCGCCGTGGCCTCGGACGACGAGCTCCTCGTGCTGGGCGGCAAGGAGCCGACCGGCGCCAAGACCTCGCCGCGCGCCTCGCTCGCGGCGCGCAACCGCAGCGACCGCGCGATGTTCTTGATCCTGAACGGAATTCCGGTGGGGTACGTCGCGCCGCACGGCCGCCTCAAGCTCGACGGGCTCCGCGCGACGACCCATCGCGTCGCGTGGCGGAGCTTCCTCGGCGACGAGGCGACACCGCCCGGCGAAGCGGCGCCGGACTCGACGGTGCGTCATCCGGCAGACGGCGACGGCGACGACGAGGTGACCAGCGACGACCGCTGAGCGTGGCGGGCGACACCGCGACGGATGTTGAGTATCGACGTCCTCGAAGCTCCGGTCTACGCCCTCGAGGTCGTGTCGCAAGCTCTAGACCGAGGGCCGCTTCGCCCAGTCGCCGCGGCGGCCGTCGCGCCCCCCGAGCGCTGCGAGGCGTGCCTCGAGGCGGTGCCGCCGTCGGCGCGGATCTGCCCCGAGTGCGGCGAGCCGCTCGTCTCGGAGGCGCGGCGCAGCACCGACGAGCGGGGCGCCGTCCGACGCTGGCTCGGGGCCCACTGGCGGCCCGTGGTGACGCTGTCGGCCATCGGAGGCTTGCTCGGGTTCGGGGTGGCGCTCCGTTACCTCGCCCCGGAGGCGTTTCGTCCCGCGCGCGCGCCGAGCACCCAGAGCGTCCGGCTGATGGAGCCGACCTGCGACGTCCCCTGCTGGAACGGGGAGGCCTGCGAGCTCGGGGCGTGCGTGTTCCGCCCCTCGAACGAGGTCGGACACTTGCCCACCCGCCCGACGGTGGCCGGCCCGTTCGCCCTCCCAAGCGACATGGTCGACGTGCTCCCGCTCGACGGGGAGCGCTATGTCGTCTCGTTTCTCGCGGGCGTCCAGGTGACGAACGCGCGGAGCGGCGAGGTGTTGAGCCTCGTGAGCGACGCTCCCCAAGCTCAGCACCTGTTCCGCGTCGGCGAGAGCGTTTACGCCACCGCGCCGGAGCGCATCCACGTCCTCGACGCAGCCACCACGAACGTTCAGAAGACCATCGAGGTCGGGCGCCCGGTCGGCGATCTCGCCCTCGGCGCCGCCGGCGCACGGGTGCTCGTGTCGCTGCCGACGGCGCGCGCGGTCGCGGTCATCGCGACCGACTACCACGCGGAGGTGGCGCGCTTCACATTTGACGAAGATCAAGTTGGAGCGGTCGCGGTAGACGACGCTGGCAAGCGCGCGATGACCAGCAACGGCCAGGTGCCGCTCGCGGGGCTCAAGCCCGCAAGCCACGCGCTTCAGTTCGGCGCGATGTACGCCTTCGACCCGGGGCGCCTGCCGTCGCAGCAAGATCGCGTTCGAACCGGCATGGGCGGAAACCCGGTCGATCTGCTCATGGCACCGAACGCGCAAACGAGCTTCGTGGTGCTCCGAGAGCGCGACGAGGTGATCCCGCTCGAGCACCCCCCGAACGAACCGGTGCGCCAGCTGCCTTCGATCGCCACCTGCGCCCAGCCCGAGCAGATCGAGCTCGTGCGCGACGGGCGACGCGCGCTCGTGCGCTGCAACGCGGGCCACGCCGTCGAGGTGGTTGACCTCGCGCGACGGATCTCGATCCGGAGGCTCGACCTCAACGCGCGCGTGAGCGACCTGCTCGTGACCCCCGACTCGAAGCAAGCCCTCCTGGCGCTGCCGCGCGACGGCCAGGGAGCCCTCGGGCTCATCGACCTCACGACGTACGAGGTGACGCTCGTGGAGCTCGGCGCCGAGGCGCATCGCGTCCGCCTCGCGCCCGACGGCAAGACCGCGGTCGCCATCTCCGACCGCAACAAAACCGCGTGGGTGCTTCGATGACGACGGACGACGAGCGCCCCTCGGACGGCGACCCGCGCGCACCTTGCCCTCACTGCGGGACCGCGATCCTCGTCGGCGCACGCAAGTGCCGCGGCTGCAAGCGCTGGCTCGACGGACGACCCTCGGCGCGCGCTCGCTGGACAAAGCTCGGCCTCGTCGGCGCCGCGGCGATCCTGGTCGCGTCGGTCTCGCTCGCCCGACGACCGACGACCGTCGGCGAGGCGCCGCCGCTCACGCCGATGGCACGCCCCGGCAGCGCCGAGCCTGGCGCGAACGGTGAACCCTCCCCCGCGGCCATCGGGCCCACCCCGGAGCCGAGCGCGAGCTCCGCGGTTCCGTCGGCGCCCGAGCCCGACAGTCCGTGGCGCTCGCGGACCCTGCGCGTCGACGTCCACCCGCTCGACGCAGTCTTCTCGGACGACGGCGCGACCCTCTACGTGAGCGGCGACGACGCGAAGATCCGCGCGTACGACGTCGCGACGGGCAAGGTCGTTCGCGTCGCCTCGGCGCCGGCCCAGGGCGACCGGCTCGAGCTCCTGCACGGGCGCTACCTCGCGGTGATCCGCCGCAAGGACGCCGCGCACATCCCGCTCCTCGACGTGCAGACCTGGGACCGCGACGCCACGCTGCTGCAGGTCGGCGAGGGGCCTGCCGACGTGCTCGCGCTGCCCGACGGCAAGACGCTTCTCACTGCGTCGAGCGAGGCGCGGCGGATCGGCTGGCACGACGCAGCGTCGGGGCGCCTGCTCGCCGAGCTGCGCCTGTCGCACGAGCCCGACCGACTGTTCTTCATGCAATCGAAGGGGCGCACGTTCGTGGGCGCGCTCGGCCTCTCGGCACAGAGCGATACGCCCTCGCACGCCTCGCTCGAGCTCTTCGACCCGCTCGAGCGACCGTTCGGGGCGACGCGGCGCACCGTCTCGCTCGGGCGCGATCCTCGCGGCGGGAGCGTGTCGCTCGACGGGAGGCACCTGCTCACCGCGGACCGCCTCTCGAACAGCGCGTGGCTCTTCAACGTCGAAGGGAGCCAGCGTCCGGTGTCGATCCCCGTCGGCCAGGGCCCGATCGCGGCCTTCGTGCTCGGGGGCAAGTACGGGCTCACGCTCGACGGTCAGGCGCGAACCGCGACGGTGATCGACCTCGCCGCCGCGCGGCGTACGACGACGTTGCTCTTGCCCGAGAGCCCGAGCCGAGGCACCACCGACGCGGCAGGGACGTGGCTGGCCGTCGCCCTTGGGGGAACCACCTGGCCTCCGAAGGGCCGGGGCGTCGTCCTAATCGCGGGCGATCCGCCGCAGATCGTCGCTCGGCACGATACCGGGGCTGGAGCCGGAGCCGTCTCGGCGTCGCGAGACGGTCGCCGCGTGGTCGTGTCCTGTTACGCCGATCGAGAGCTGACGCTCCTCGAGCGCTGACCCGCGGGTCACCTGTCGCAGCCGCCGCTACCGCCGCTACCGCCGCTACCGCCGCTACCGCCGGCACCGCCGGCACCGCCGCTGCCTGGCGCGCCGCCGCCCTTGCCACAGGGACCTCCGGTTTTGTCTAACTCCTCGGGGTCCCCCGAGGTCGAGGTGTCGTCGGGGTCCGGTGGCAGAGGCTGCGGGTTCAAGCTGCAGGCGGCGAGACCCTGAAGCGACAGCGCCGCGACGAGCACGACTCGAGGCAACGGGTTCATGAGCCTCCTTGGCCTCCAGCCCCGCCGGCACCGCCTGCGCCGCCAGTATCGCTGGCACCGCCACCACCGTGCGCGCCCGCGGAGCTTCCGGTCGGACCACTGGTCTCACTGACGTTGTCAGTCTCGCCACTGGTGGATCCCGCTTCGTCCGGCGGGAGCGGCTGCGGGTTCAGGCTGCAGGCGACGGACATCGCCGCGAGAGCGACACCGAACCCCAGGCGACGAAACGACCTTGCAAGCTTCATGAGACCCGACCTCCCTCCGCGAGCCCGACGGGATCGAGCCCGGAACCACGCAGCGGTACGAGCATGCGAAGCAGAAACAATGCCACCTTCAACCCTTCGACACAACGAGGGACACGCGTCTTCCTCGCGGCGCAGGTTGGCACATGACCCCCCCGCCGCGATCCCGGATCGACGCCTCTCTTGCGAGGCGCGCCGGGATGCTATCGTCGCGCGACGTGGAGAACGCCGGTCGTTCACCGAGAGAGCCGGGTCGCTTCGTCGCAGAGCGGAGCGCGAGGCTCGTCGCGCCCTCGCCGACGCGCTGACCGACCACCTCGAGGCGGTTCGCGCCTGCGGCGAGGCTCACCGGATCGGCGACCGGATGCGCGCCGCCGAGCAGCTCATCTCGCTCTGCGACCGCTTGGCGACGCTCCACTCGGCGCTCGTTGCAGCCGCCCGCGCGACGCCCGCCCTTACCGGCTACGCCGCGCTGCTCTCGGTGCTCGTGCGCGATCTCGGGGCGGCGCAGGCGAGTCGCGACGGGGTGCGGATCGCTGACCTGCTCGAGCATGAAGCGGCGACGCTCCTTGACCGTTGCCAAGCCGCGCTCTCCCCCTGAGCGTCAACCCGCGAACCAACCGCGAGCCTCGAGCGCCTCGACGATCGTCGAGACCCGGTGCGAGAGCAGGTGCTCCTCGAGCACGAGGCGGCGACCTCGCTCCGCGGCGGCGCGCGCGGCGGCCGGGTGTTCGGCGAGCTCGCGCACGCGCAGGACGAGCTCGGCGTCATCGCGGTAGGTGAAGAGATGCTCGCCGTCGCGGAACATCTCCAGGATTTGCGCGCTCGGCTCGGTGAGCAGGACGCCCCCACAGGCGAGGATGTCGAAGACGCGCATGGTGGCGATGTCGCGCTGGTAGAGCCGCGGCACGTCGAGGTTCACGGCGCTCGCCGAATAGATCGCGCTGAGCGGCTCGCCGTGCGCGGCGCGACCTCGATACGCAGGGCCGAGCGCCTCCCATCCCTCATCGCCCCAGACGTGAATCCCTTCGTCGAGGAGCGCGCGCACGCGCCGCATCCTGAGGTGGTGCGAGAGCGTCCCGTTGATGCGATCGACGAGCTCGATCGGGTCGAACCTCGGCAGCCCGCGAGCGAGCCAGTCCGGGAGGCTCGCCGGCGCGACCTCGAGTCCGCGGTAGTCGAGCGGCGCTCCGCGAAGGTGAAACTCTTCGGCGATCCACGCGAGCGTCCGCTCGACGAGCGCCGTGTCGGCGCCGTGCTCACGGAGCCGAGCGACGAGGCCCTCCCGCTCGACCGCGAGCGAGACGCCGGCGAAGCTTACGCGCGCGCGATGGGCCGTGAGCGTCGCCGGATCGGAGACGACGTGGCGACGGCGCCCCGCCGCGAGCGGGAGGAAGCCGACCGACGCGAGGCCGACGCGCGAGAGCTCGTCGACGAGATCGCGGCGGTGCGCGAAGGCGACGCAGCGCGCGACGTCGGTGCCGGGCACCACGGCGAGCCTCGACGTCGGCAGCGGATCGATCGTCCAGGACGCGTAGCCGACGCCCGAGCGCGTCGCGAGGAGCGCGAGCTCGGGGCTCCAGTTCATCGAGAAGACGGCGTGCGGCCTTACCGTGGCGACAAGCTCACGGAACGAGTCCACGCGCAGCGAGGAGGCCTCGACGACGCGAACGGCGAAGCCGCGCTCCTCGAGCTCGTCGACGATGTCTCCGAGCAGGAGCTTGTACGCGATCGCCAGCACGCGCCCGCGCTCGCCGCGACGCCGGCGCAGAAACCGGAGGTGGCGCACGCGATCGGCGTAGGTTTCGGCGAGCGACGGCAGCGCCAGGGTGAACGCCCCGCGCGGCACGAGAGGCAACACCTCGGCGTCGGACTCGTCGGCGACGAGCAGGGTGAGCCGACCTTCCGCGAGCGCGTCACGGAGATCGAAGAGCGCGAGCATCGTGCGGAGGAGGCGTCGATCCGGCTCGACGAGCACGACCGGGCGCGCAGGGCTCTCCGACAAGAGGCGCGCGGGGAGGTAGCCGAGACCGCCCCCGACGACCTCGACCGCTGGCGCCGTCGAGGGGACGAGGCGCGCGAGCCGCTCGGCCTCGACGGACGGCTCGTAGGCCGAGTGGAGCCAGCGCTCGACGCCGCCGAGGAGGTGCTTGGCGGTCGGCTCGCCGCTCCGCGCGAGGGACACGGCGATGGGCGAGGCCTCTGCGAGCTCGCGAGCGAGGGCAGGCTGTCGCCGCGCGAGCGCGTCGAGGTTTGCGCGGAGCCTCGCCTTGGCGAGGACCGAGTCGAGATCGTTGCGGGGGGCCGACGGAGGTTGCACCCTGTCGCGATCTATAGACGATCATGCCCCGTGGGTCCCGAGACGTGCGGGGCGAGGCGAGCCGTGACGACCATCTTAGAGAACCTCTTGGCGGTGAGGGCGCGCATCGCCTCGGCCTGCGAGCGCTCGCGGCGCGACCCGTCGTCGGTGACGCTGGTCGCCGTCAGCAAGAAGCAGCCCCTCGCGGCGATCCGGGAGGCCTACGCCGCCGGTGCGCGCGTCTTCGGGGAGAACTACGTGCAGGAGCTCGTCGACAAGGCGGACACCCTCGCGCTGCCCGAGCACGCCTGGCACTTCATCGGCCACCTGCAGACGAACAAGGCCCGGCAGCTCATCGGGCGAACCGCGCTCGTGCACGGCGTCGACCGCGTCGAGCTCGCCCGCGAACTCGACAAACGCGCCGCGGCCACGGGGCGGCGCGTCGGCATATTGATCCAGGTCAATGTCGCCGGCGAGGACACGAAGAGCGGCTGCGCCCCGGACGCGCTGCGCGAGCTCGTCGCCGAGGCCGGCGAGCGCCCGAACCTCGACGTCCGCGGCCTCATGACCATGCCCCCCGCGGTCGAGGAGCCGGAGGACGCGCGACGGTGGTTCCGCGCGCTCCGCGAGCTTCGCGACGGGCTCGGCGATGCGCGCCTCGTCGAGCTCTCGATGGGGATGAGCCATGACTTCGAGGTCGCGATCGAAGAGGGCGCGACGCTCGTGCGGGTCGGCACCGCCATCTTCGGGGCGCGCGTCGGCTGAGGCGAGCGACGCCTACGGGCGTAGGACCTCACGCCGCACGCGCACCCGGTAGCGACCGACGTTCGGTCGGTAAAGGTCGAGCACCATCCCGTGCGAGAGCGGCCCGTCGAGGCGCGCGCGCGCGTCCGCGAGCGACTCCGTCGGATGCCCGTCGATGGCGAGGAGCTCGTCCCCGGCGAAGAGCCCAGCGCGCAGGGCCTCGCCGCCGTACGGCACGTGCTCGAGCAGGAGCGCGATTCCGCGGCGAGCCTCGTGCTCGCTCAAGGTGACGGCGAGCGTCCCCGGGGCGCTCGAGGCCGTCGACGTATCGGTGGCGAGCGCGATCCGAAGGTCGCGCACCGCATCGCCCCCTCGCACCTCGACTCCCGCGACCGAGCCGCGTCCCGAGCCGGAGCGAAAGGCCTCGATCGACGCCGCGCCAGGCTCGAGGTCCTCGAGCACGAACCGCCCTTGATCGTCGGTCAGCGTCATCCCGGGCGGCAGCGGCCCTGCCGGCAGGTAGGTCGGCACGCGGCCGAGAGCGACCCGCGCCCCCGCGACCGCGGCGCCGCGCTCGTCGACCACGAGCCCCTCGACCCGGCCGCCGCGCGCGAGCTCGATCGTCGGAAGGACGACGCGCCCTCGCGAGTCGGCCTCGAGGGTGACGTCGCGCTCATCGAAGGCGTAGCCGCGCGCGGTGACGAGCAGGCGCGCCGGTCCGGCCGCGAGCTCCCCGATGCGAAAGCGCCCGCCGCCGGACGTCTTCGCGTGCCGATCGCCCGCCGCCGTGACGAGCGTGAGCACGGCCCCGTCGAGCCAGCCGTCGCGCGACCGCACCTCGCCCTCGAGCGTAAGCTCCGGGTCGAGCGTCAGCGTGAGCTCGGCCGGCGCACGGTCGACCTCGCTGACGCGCGGCGCATACCCGCGGCGGCGCGCCACGATGCGCAGCGGGAGCGCGCGCGCCCCGGCGAGCTCGAGCCTGCCGCCCTCGTCGGCGAACGCGGTGCGCGTGAGGGCGACGCTCGGATCCAGCGAGGCCGCCGAGACCTCCGCTCTGTCGATCGGGAATCCGCGCGCATCGACGACCCGCAGCTGAAGGGCGTCGCGTCGCTCGGGCAGCACGACGTCGACGACGCGCCGCCCCTCCGCCGGGACGTCGAGCTCGAGCCGCTCGACGATCGTCTCGGGCTCCTCGGGTCGGGCGACCGCGAGAACCACCTCGCTCGGGACCGCCGGGAAGGCGAAGGTCCCATCGTCGGCCGAGAAGGTGATGCGCTCCGTCGCGCCGTCGAGCGACAAGAGCTCGATGCGCGCCGCGGCGACCGCGCGACCGCTGCGATCGAGGACGCGCCCCTCGACCGCGCCGCCCCGCCGCATCACGAGCTCGAGCTCGCCGCGCTCTCCCGAGCGGAGCAGCACCGGCGCCGACAAACCGTCGACGAAGCGCGGGTGCCGCGCGAGGAGCTGAACGCGTCCAGGTGACACTGGGGCGAGCTCGAAGGTCCCGTCGCGACGCGTCGACCACGGCTCGAGGCCCGAAGGAGCGCGAGCGCCTAGCGCGAGCGACGGTCCGCTCGAGAGCGGCACGCCCGGCACCACCGGCATGACGCCGAGCTCACCGCGGGGGACGAGCGGCGTCGGCCCCGGCGCCGCGAGGGCGAGGTGATCGTCGCGAAGCCCGAGCAAGAGCGCGCTCTCCGCGATCGGCATACCGTCCTCGGCAACGCCGACGACCTCGAGCGTGGCGCCGTCGACGGGGTAGCCGCGCTCATCGACCACGCGACCGGTGAGCCTCGCCGCGCGCGACAGCGCGATCCGCACGCGCGCGGAGGCCTGCTCGACCAGGACGCCGCTCCGCGGCACGAAGCCGGAGGCCTGTGCCGAGGCGGTCGCGTCTCCGCCGACGATCGGCCCGAGTCGGACCAGCCCGTCGACGCCGGTCCTCCCGTAGATCGGGAACGACGAGAGGCCGCCCTCGACGAGCGCGACGTCCGCGCCCTCGACGGGTCGCGCAGGCTCCCCCTCGCCATCGCTCACGAACACCTCGACGAAGGTCCCGGCGACGAGGTGGAGCTCGATCTCGCGGGTCTCGCCAGGCTCGAGCAGGACGCCCTCGTGGACCTCGCTGACGGCCTTGTCGCGCGCGGCCCGGAGCTCGTAGAAGCCGCGTCCGAGCCCGGAAAATGCGGCCCTCCCGGTGTCGTCGGCGACCACGCGTCGCGCCGGCCAGAAGGTCGAGCCCGCGACGAGGACGCTCGCGTTGCCCGCAGGAGAGCCCGCCTCGTCGACGACGTGCACCACGAGCTCGGCCTCGCGGTCGAGCTTGACGAAGAGCGGCGAGGAGTCCGCGCCGAGGTCCTCGATCACCCGGCGGCCGAAGCCCGGCGCCACGATCTCGGCGGCATACGGCGCCGCACCGAGCGCGTCGAACGCCGCGAGCCCGGTCGCGTCGGTGTAGCTCGCGTGCGGGAGGGGGTCACCGCCGTGCAGAAAGACGGTCGCATTCCGCACCGGGCGCTGCGCGGCGTCGACCACCACGAGCTCGAAGGCTTCGGCCGGCGCGAGCTCGACCAGGACCTCCTCGCTCTCCGGGCCGACCTCGACGCGACGGCTCGTGCGCGCGCGACCGGGCGCCTCGACCACGAGCCAGGCCCCGCCGCTCGGCGCGTCGTCGAGCCGCGCCTCGCCTTCGCGCGCGACCGCCTCGAGGACGCGCCTCCCCTCGTCGACGTAGAGCCGCACCCGAGCCTCGGGCGCGACGCCCCCATCGACGGTGACCCGCACCGCCAGCGCGACGCGAGCGGCCAGCGGCGCGGGCGCGGCCACGCGCCGAGGAGCGACGTCGGTGAGCTGCGCCGCAAGGAGCAGCCACACGAGCGCCGCGAGCCCGACGGTCAGGCGCTCGACCAGGCCGCGCATGCCCTCATCCGACGGACGCGACAGCCTCGCGGATCTCGTCGTCCGTCAGGTTCTGAGGCCGCCCCTTCGCGCGCGCCAAGATGGCGTCGACGAGCGGCTGGGTGGGCTCGATGCCGTGCTGGCGGAGCCAGAAATTCACGTTGGAGGCGCCCGACATGAAGCCTATCCCGATCTCTTGCGAGCGCCCGAACATGCCCGCGGGGACGCCCGAGTACACGCGATCGGCGAGCCACTCGTCGCCTTTGTTCTTCGCCTTGATGATCGCGGCGGCGTGGACCCCGGTCGCGGTTCGGAAGGCGTCGCGTCCGATGAGCGGGTAGTTGATCGGAACCTCCCAGCCGACGGCGTCGGCCGCCTTCACGCAGTAGGTCATCAGGTGGTCGAGGCTCTGCTCTTCGAGCAACCCGAGGAGCTTCAGGTTGAGCAGGATGAGCTCCATTGCGGCGTTGCCGACGCGCTCGCCGATGCCGAGGGCGGTGCCGTGAACGCGGTGGGCCCCACACTCGAGCGCCCAGATCGCGTTGACGAGCGCGAGCCCGCGATCGTTGTGGCCGTGCCAGTCGATCTTCACGGTCGAGCCCGCGCCGGCGATGACGCTCTTCGTGAACGAGATGAGGTTGCGGACGCCGTCGGGGGTCGAGTGCCCGACGGTGTCGCAGAGGCACAGCCGCGCGGCGCCGTGCTCGATCGCCATCTTGAACAGCGCCGCGAGCACCTCGGGCCGCGAGCGCGTGGTGTCCTCGGTGACGTACGCGAGCTCGAGGCCGCCCTTCACGCCGACGTCGATCGCCTCGGCGCTGCGCTTCAGGATGAGATCGAGATCCCAGTCCTCGGCGAACTGCCGGATCGGGCTCGAGCCGATGAAGGTGTAGGCCTCGATGAGCATGCCGGCGCGCTGCGAGATCTCGATCATCGGCACGATGTCGGCCGCGACCGTGCGGCCCGCGAAGGCGACCTTGATCGGCAGGCGGTGATCGCTGATCTCTCGGCACATGCGCAGGCAGTCGTCGAAGGCGCGCTGCGAGCTCCCGGGCAAGCCGATGTCGGCGGCGTGGATGCCGATCGCCGCCATCTCGTGGAGCAGCTCGAGCTTCTTCTCGATCGGCGGATCGGCGACCGACGGGTTCTGCAGGCCGTCTCGCAGCGTCTCGTCGAAGAACTCGACGCCCTTCGGGATGACGCGACCGCGTCGATCGAACTCGTTCCAGTCGAAGATGAGGTCGTCGTGCGGCAGGCTCGAGGACTCGGACATGGCGTGCGAAGTATAGCGCCCTTCGCAGAGGCGCAGCGGCCCGTTGTGTCGCCCGCGGGGATCGACGAAGCTCCCGCCCCGTCGATGAAGGCTTACCTGGATCTCGTGCGCCACGTCCTCGACCACGGCGAGGAGCGTCGCGACCGCACCGGCACCGGCACGCTGAGCGTGTTCGGGACGCAGTCGCGCTACGATCTGCGCGAGGGGTTCCCGCTCGTCACCACGAAGAAGGTGCTCTTCGACGCGGTGGTGCGCGAGCTCCTCTGGTTCTTGCGCGGGTCGACGAACATCCACGACGAGCTCACCCAGCACACGCCGATCTGGAACGCCTGGGCCGACGAGCGGGGTGACCTCGGGCCTATCTACGGCTTCCAGTGGCGGAACTGGGGCGGCGAGGAGCCGCGCGACGGCAAGGGCGTCGACCAGATCCGCGACGCCATCGAGCTCATCCGTCGGGATCCGACCTCGCGCCGAATCCTGGTGAGCGCGTGGAACGTGGCGGACGTGCCGCGCATGAAGCTCCCGCCCTGCCACCTCTTGTTTCAGTTCTATGTGAGCGGGCGGCGGCTCGATCTGCAGCTCTACCAGCGCTCGGCGGATCTCGCGCTCGGCGTACCCTTCAACATCGCGAGCTACGCGCTCCTGCTCACGATGGTGGCGGCCGAGTGTGAGCTCGAGCCCGGGGTGTTCGTGCACACGATCGGCGACGCGCACCTTTACCTGAACCACCTCGACGGGATCCGCGCGCAGCTCGAGCGCGAGCCCCACCCGCTGCCGCGCGTCGAGCTCGCGAAGAAGCCGCTCGACGAGCTCACCTTCGAGGACGTGCGGCTCGTCGACTACCGGCACCACCCGTTCATCCGCTTCCCGGTGGCGGTGTGACGTTCGAGCTCGTGGTCGCCGCCGACGCGTCGAACGGGATCGGCCGCGATGGCGCGCTGCCCTGGCACCTCCCGGGCGATCTCGCTCATTTTCGCGCGCTCACCGGGCGCGCCCGCGAGGCCGGTCGGCGCAACGCGGTCGTGATGGGTCGGCGCACGTGGGCGTCGCTGCCGCCGCGGTTCCGGCCGCTGCCCGGGCGCCTGAACGTCGTGGTGACGCGCGACGCGAGCTTCGTGGCGGAGGGCGCGCGGGTCGTCCACGGGCTCGACGAGGCCCTCGCGGAGACCGCGGCCGAACCCGACGTGGAGGGCGTCTTCGTGATCGGCGGCGGCGAGCTCTACCGCGCCGCGCTTGCGCACGCCGCGTGCGGCGACGTCCACCTGACGCGGGTTGACGGCGACCACGGCTGCGACGTGTTCTTCCCCGGGCTCGAGCCCACGCACACCCTCGTCGAGCGCTCGGGCCCGCGACGGGACGGCGACGGCCCCTCGTACGAGCTGCAGCGCTGGGCGAGGCGCTCGCCGAGCCGCGGCTGAGCCTTCGCGGCACCGTCCCCTCGCGCGCGCAGAGCGGCGAGTTCAGCGCGGCGCCGCGGCGTTCGTCGCGTCGAAGTCCATCGGCACGCCAAGGGCCTCGAGCGGGCTGCCACGGCGCACGAGCACGAAATTCGTCTCGATGAAGCGATCGAGCTCGGGGTGCCAGGCGTCGTAGAGCTCGAGCCGCGGACCCGCGAGCTTGCCCAAGCGATAGGGCACGGTCGCGAGGAGCTCGAAGAGATCGCGCAGCGACAGGCGCGTCTCGAGCCAGCGCCAGTTGTACTCGAACTGCAGCGCCTCGATCGCGCCCGACCGGAGGCTCGCGGCCGCACCCCGCAGGACGAAGAGATCGTGGCCCTCGGTGTCGATCTTCACGAAGCGAACCGGCCCCCCCGGGTGTGCCTCGAGGAACGCGTCGAGCGTGGTCACCGTCACGCGCTCTTCGACGGCGCCGGGGATGGCGCTGAGCGAGTTCGAGCCCCCGCCCTCGCAGAGCGCGTAGAAGGTGCTCTCGCCCGACTCGGCGCCGAGGGCGACGGCGTGAACCGTCGCGTCACGACCGAGCTGCTCGGCGCAGAGG
>VGRJ01000037.1 GCA_016875405.1 Deltaproteobacteria bacterium
CGCGGTGACTTTGTCGACCGAGCGCAGCGGATGGCGCTACCATCATGGAATGAACTCTCCGCGTCCCTTCCTTGGTGTCGCTGCGCTCCTCGTCGCGGCGGTGATCTCCAACGGCTGTTCGTCGGATTCGAACGACACGACGGGAGGCGCTGGAGGTGCGGGCAGCGGAGGCTCGGCGTCCACCAGCATGTCCTCGATGTCGACGTCGACCACGATGCCGAGCACGTCGTCGACCACGATGCCGAGCACCAGCTCGGGCGGCCTCTCCTGCATGGAGAACTACACGTCGATCCCCACCGGCGAGTGCGATCTCCTCCAGCAGAACTGCCCGTCGGGCTCGTTCTGCGTCGTCGACAAGGTCAACGGCATGGTCACGACGAAGTGCGTCCCGGACCAGGGCGGCCTCAAGGACAAGGGCGTCGAGTGCACGACGAACAGCGAGTGCAAGGGCGGCCTCAACTGTGTCGACAAGCACTGCTCGCCGTTCTGCTGCCCCGGGACGAACGAGCCCTGCGGCGGCGGCACGTGCGACGTCAACCTCTCCTTCGACATCGACAAGACCCTCTTCGCGATGACGTGCAGCTACTCGGTGAGCTGCGACCTGTTCGCGGGCAACTGCGCGCAGGGATCCGACTGCCACATCTCCGATGCGTCGGCGTGCCTCGCCGTCTGCGACGCGCCGTCGGATCAGGCCGTGGCCGAGGGGGGCAAGTGCATGTACCGCAACGACTGCGGTGACTCGCAGATCTGCAACAAGAATCAGCCCGACGACGGCGTGTGTCGCTTCTTCTGCAAGACGAAGAGCATGGGCTTGACGCCGGGCAAGGGGGGCTGCCCGAGCGGCCAGAGCTGCAAGGCGATAAGCGGCACCGGGTGCGCCGATCTCGGCCTCTGCTTGCCGATGTGATCGACCGGTCGGCGAGGCTCAGCGCCTCGCCATCACCAGGAGACGCCCGAACGGCGGCGGCGTCGCGGGCGGCGTCGGCGTCACCCACAAAACGTCGAGCAGGCGGCTGCTCGGCGGCTCGGGAAAACGCCCCTCGAGATCGGTGAGGTACACCACGGTGAAGCGCTGACCCTGCCGACGCGCGTCCTCGGCGAGCCGCTCGAGCGCGGGTCCGAAGTCCGTGCCTCCGCGGCCCGAGATCGCGACCTGACGGAACAAGAGCTCGGCGGTGTCGAGCTCTTCGTCGCGCGCAATGGCCGCGTCCGCCTGCACGAGGCGGAGCTCGTCGATCCCCTCGGCCGCGGCCGTCGCGACCACCGCGCCGAAGAAGCGCGCGAGCGTGTCCGACGGTAGCGAAGCCGAGGTGTCGACGACCGCGACGAGGCGCCCCGCGCTCTCGATGCGTCGACCGGGCATCGTCACGAGGTCTGGCCAGTCGCCCTCGGCGTCGACCAGCGCGCTCATCCGACGCGAGGGTCGGAGGTAGCTTCGGTCGGTGCGGTGGAGCTGGTGGATCGACTGCTGGAGCACGGCGGACCAATCCGCGGGCGGCTCGATCGTCGCGCGCAACAGCTCGTCGAGCCAGGCCGGGACCTCGCCGAAGGTCGGACCACCCTGCGCGACCTCCTCCTCGTAGGCGGCCGCGAGCCGGAGCTTCCACGCGAGCTCGTGCGCCGCCGTGTCGAGGGGCGTCGTCGGCGCCGGCGCCGGCATCGGGGACGGCCCCTCGTCGCCGCCGTCCGCGGGCGCGCCCGGGTCGCCCTCCTCGCCGCCGTCGCGGCGGGTGAAGGTTCCGCGCGGCGCGGCGTCCTCGTGCGGAGGGTCGCACAGGTCGCACCAAAGCGGATCCGGCGCGACCCCGTCCTGGAGGTGCGCGTAATAGCCCTCGGCGCTGGTGCCGCTCGCGAGCCGCGGCGCGTCGTCGCGGAAGACCGTCGTGGGCGCGCGGCCGACGCCGAGCTCGGCCGCCTCCAGCAACGGCGCGATCGCCAGATCGCAGGCCACATTCCAGCGCCGGGCCTCCCGCTCCTTGCGGCGCGCGAATGCGCCGAGCGCGGCGTGGAGCGACAGGTGCGCGAGCCGCGCCGTCAGCGCCGGGAAACGCGCCCCGAGCACCGCGAGCGGGTTGTAGAGCAGGCGGTCGTCGGGTAGCAGGCGATAGCCCGCGATGCCGAGCGTCGCCTCGAGGCGGAAGCCCCGCGCGAGCACGCCGAAGAACGGCTTGTGCCGCAGGAGCCAGACCCGCGCGGCCGCGAGCTTGTCGCGGGACTCTCGCGCTGCTGCGGCAGGGTCGGCGTAGAGCTGCCGAACGTCGCTCTCGGAGAGGTGCTCCACGGCGACCTCAACCGTCGCGCCCGAAGCGGCCGAGCCGCAGCACGTCGACGAGCACGGGCGAACCAGCGCTGCGGAGGTGATCGACGAAGGCCTCGCGGGCGGCGGTCTTGCGGCCCTTGCGGAGCGCGCCCTCCACCGTCCAGACCGCGATTTCCATCGAGCGTGCGGCGAGCGCTGAGAGTGCCTTCGCCGCGACGACGCCCTCTTCGGAGGTCGCGCGCGCGAGCGCCGAGAGGCAACACGCACCCAGAAAATGCAAGAGATCCGGGTCTTCTGGCGCAACCGCGCTCCCGTCTGCGAGCGCCGCGAGGCTTGGCGCGCCGAGGGCTCGCCGGGCGTACGCCGTGAACTCGGCGCCCGCCCGGTCGCCCACGCTGCCGGCCGCGAGCGCGGGCCAGAGCTCCTCGCCGGTGGCAGCGAGCGCGTCCGACAGTAGGTGCCATGCGCGCGGCGTGGGGTAGGCAGGCGTGGTGTCGGCTGGCGGGAGCTCGTGCAGCCGATCGGGCCGCGCCCGCACAAAGCCGAGCACCAGCGGGTGCAGGCCGTTCTCGGCGCCCCACGCGAGCCAAGCGTCGGCGTTAGGCTCGAGCGCGACGTGGAGCATGCGGTTCGAGAGCGCGGTCGCCATCGGCCTCACGAGCGCGCGATCTTCGATGCGGTTGCCGGCGCCGATGACGCGCGAGCCCAGCGGGAGCTCGTAGTCCCCCAGGCGCCGATCGAGGATCAGCGAATAAAAGGCCTTCTGCACGTCGGGGACCGCACTGTTCAGCTCGTCGATGAACAGCAAGAACGGCTCGCTCCGCAGGATCGCCCGAGGCGGACAGAACTCGGTCACGTGGCGCTCCGCCTCGCCGATCGAGGTGCGCACGATGCGCGGAACGCCGATCAAATCCTCGGGGGCGAGCTGCGTCCCGAGCAACGTGACGCAGGGCAGCTCCAGCCTCTCGGCCGCGAGCCGCACGAGCGCGCTCTTGCCGATCCCTGGCGGGCCCCAGAGAAACGGAGTGCGCGTCGCGGGCAGTGCGGCGAGGAGCTCGACGATCTCGGGCGGGCTCAGCGCGAGCATGCAAGGTATATAGCAAGGGCTCGCCGTCCTGGTAGCCGCCGTCCGCATGCTCGACCCCGAACTTCTCGAACGCCTCGCCGAGCACCCGGAGAAGAACGCCCCCGAGGTCAACGTCGCCCTGGCCGACGAGGGCCCGACCACGGTGCTCGTGGCTCTCGCGCGCTCGGGGGGGATCGGTTCGTCCGTGATTCGAGCGATCGCCCGTCGCGTCGAGGCCCAACCGGACCAGCTCGTCCGCGAGTACCGTGAGGCGTTCGGTCTTCACGAGGACGAGCCGTGCGAGGTGCTCGCGGAGCTCGAACGTGCGCTCGTCGCGCACCCGAGCGCACCGCCCGACGTTCGGGACGCGCTGCTCGCGCGGCACGCCGACGACCCGTTCTTCGTGCTCGCCGCGGCCTCCCATCTCGGCGCGACGCTCGCCGCCATCGAGCGCGCTGCGACCTGGCCCGCGCGCGCGCCGGTGCTCGAGCGCCTCTGGCTCGCGCTCGTCCCACACGGTGCGTTGCCCCCGCTCGTCGCGGAGGAGTGGGCCGACGATCCCGAGCCCGACCGCCGCGAGGCCGTCGCGCGCTGGACCGACTCGCCGTCGCTCCTCGAGCGGCTCGCGGGCGACGCGGCGCGGCAGGTGCGCCGCGCCGTGGCCACGAACCCGCTCGCGCAGGAGCTCCGGGCGAGGCTCGCGAAGGACGATCCGGCGCCCGAGGTGCGCGCTCGCGCCGCGAACGCGCTCGGCGACCATTCGGGACCGGTGAGCATCGACTCGGGTCGCTTCGCGGCGTCGCTCCGTGCGATGCACGAGGGCGGAGCGCTCACCGCCGACGTCGCCGGCGCCCTCGGAGCGGCCGGCGCGGCGCTCGATGAAGAGGGCGCGATGTGGGCGGCGCGCTTGCTGACGCGTGAGCGCGTCGTGAGTCTCGTCACGACGTGCGGCGACCGCGAGGGGCGAGCCTCGGTCGGCCTCGCGGTCGGGCTCGGGCTGCGCGATCCCGTCGACGAACGGCTCGGCGGCGAGGAGGATTTCCGCGATCTGGTGGCGGAGGTCGCCAAGGCGTTCTCGGGGGCGAGCGAGCGCTACGACGCCCTCACCGGCAAGGCGCGGCTCGCCGCGTGGATCGGCGACTCGCTCGCGGAGTCCATGGCGATTCGTGGCGAGCGCCTCCTCGGCGACCTCGAGCCTACGCCGATCGTCGCCGACCCGGTCGTGCTCGGCCGCGCGACCGGGACCGCGGGGCACCTCGAGGCGCTCGTCGCGTCGGCCGCCACCCGCACGACCGTCGCTCCGGTGCTGCTCGAGCTCGCCTGGGCGTCGGACCGGATCGACGACGCGACGGTGCTCGCGCTCGCGCGCCGCCTCGCTCGCTCGCGGCCGCGTGGCCGTGAGCTGCCCGACGACGAGCTGGATCTCGACCCGAATCGCCGCGGGGCCACGATCGTCGAGGAGGTGGTGCTCGCGGCGTGCCGCTCGGTCACGCTCTCGCCGCGCGCGGCGCTGACGGCGGTCGCGCTCGACTCTCGCCGCGTACGCTACGTGCTCACCGCCATGCCGGCGTGGCGAGGCCGCTTGTCGGGCACGATGCTCGGTCGCGTCCTCAAGCAAAACGTCGGCGCGCTCACGGCAGGCCCCGCGGAGGCGCGCTACCGTGGCGAGCAGATGCGCGGCTGGACCGAGCGGCTCTTGAACGACATCGAGCTCGCGGTCGCGCTCGCGATAGGTCACATCACCGTCGAGGTGCTCGTCGAGCGGCTCGAGATCGGGCGCCATCGGCTCGAGGACGGTGTCGGGCTCGCCGCTGCGGCCGATGCACGCGCGGCCGTTGCGGGCGTCGAGACGATTCGGCCCCTGCTCACGTGGGCGAACCGCCGCCGCAACGCCGAGCAGGGCGCCCTCGCGGTGTGGCTGCTGCTCGAGCACCACGATCGAACGCGCCCCTCGAGCATGATCGCCTCGGCGGTCGACTCGCTCTCGGCGGAGAAGGTGTCGACTTCCGTCATCGAAGCGCTCGCGGGCCTCGAGCGCCGCAGGCCGGGGCGCCTTCCCACGGTGCTCGCTCAGACGCCTCGCGGGAAGGCCACCGTCGCGAGCGCGCTCGCGCGGGCCTACCGTGCCGTCGGAGGCCTTCGTGACGAGCGATGACCCAACCCCGCGCTCCTTACGGATACCCGTCGTAGCAGACGCCGTACTCGACGCCGCCCGCGAAGAGCGGTGGCGACAGCGCGTTGCACAGGTCGAGGCTGCCGCAGTCGAAATCGCTCGTGCACCATTGCAGGCAGTACGTCGTGTTGAATGGCGTGTTGACGCACTCGAAGGGCGCGCCGCAGTCCGCGCTCGTGGCGCAGGACGAATACTGGAGCCCCGCCCCGATCGGCCCCTTGCACATCGGGTTGTTGTCGGGAGTCGGTGGACAATGCTTGCCGTTGCCGCAGACTTGAATGGGGAACATCGGATCGCACGCCCCGCCACCCGATCCGGTGGAGGCGGCGACGCTGGTCGAGGCGGCGACGCTGGTCGAGGCGGCGACGCTGGTCGAGGCAGCGACGCTGGTCGAGGCGGCGACGCTGGTCGAGGCGGCGTCACCGCTGCCCGTCGTGCTCGGCGTGCCCGCGCCGCAGAGCCCGCCGACGCAGGCCTCCCCGGCCTCACAGGCGAGGCCACACGCCCCGCAATGCGCGGGATTCGAGCCCAGTTCGACGCACAGCCCGGCGCAAGCGGCGTAGCCGTCGAAGCAGCTGGCGGCGCTGCCCGTCGACAGGAGGGGGCTGCTGCCACCCGCGCCTCCCTCGACCAGGCTGCCGTCGCCGGCGCGGGCGCACCCGCAGAGGAGCGCCACGAAGAGCACGAAGCGACGCATCCCCTCACGCTACCGGAACAGGACTGCCCCGCAAGCGCCCGCGATCGTCGGCCGCTTGCCTCGCCGCCCGGGCCGCGTCAGAACCTCGCGAGGCCTCGAGGTGGCCGCGCACCGTGCTGAACCGCCGAACGATCACGATGGTCCTGACGAGCCTCTTCGCGGCCGGCTCGGTGCTATGGATGCAGCAGAAGTTCGAGGCGGGCGACGAGCGCAACGCCCTCGCCGTCGTGCAGGCCTACCGCGCTCGGCACGCGAGCATTCCCGAGGTGCTCGAGTCCCGTCACCCCGGTCGCCCGGTCGCGTGGAGCACGGCGACCGAGTCCGCGTGCTTTCAGCACGTTCGCGTCCACGCGGTGATCGAGGAGCCCGGCCTGGAGCCCTCTCTCTACGCGTTCACCGTCGACATCAACGGCCCCTCCATCCACCCGGCCAACGAAGGCGGGCGCGCGGTGCTCGCGGCCCTCGACACGCCGCTGCCGCCCCGCGCCCCGAGCGCGGCTTCGGTGGCGCCGACCGCGGCCGTGTCCGCGAGCGCCTCCGCCGCGCCGGTGCCTTCCGCCCCCGCGTCGGGCGCGTCGCCGCAGGGCCTCCGTGGACCTTGAGCCGGGGCTCTCCGGCCCGCGCCGCGATTGGCTCCTCGTCCTCGGTGCTCGCGCCGCCGCCTCGGCCGCGGTGCTCGCGTCGGGCTTTCGCGCGGTGAGCGACGATGACTACGCGCGCGTCGTGCTCGCGCAGGAGTTCGCCGCCTCGCCGCGCCTCGACCCGACCGGGACGAGCTGGCTGCCCTTTCCGTTCTGGGTCGCGGGCGGCAGCATGCATCTCTTCGGCACGACGAGCCTCCTCGCAGCTCGCGTCGTCGCGTTGCTCCTCGGTTTCGCGTCGTCGCTCCTGTTGCTCGCCGCGGCGCGGCTGCTCGTGCGAAACCGCAACGCGGCCCTCTTGGGCGCGCTGTTCGCGAGCCTTTTTCCTTGGAGTGTGCGGCTGGGTGTCGCCACGGTCCCCGAGCTTTCGACGGCGGCGCTGTCGGTCTTCGGCCTCGCGACGCTCGCGTCGCCGCGCGGATGCCTGCGGGTGGCGGGAGCCGCCGCACTCTTCGCCGCGACGCTCTCGCGCTACGAGCCGTGGTTCGTCGCGGCCGGCTTCGTCGTCGCCGGCGCGGTCCCCGCGCTCTCTGCGCCCGTGCGCCCATCGCTGCGGCGCCTCGCGGCGGTGCTCGCCCTCCTCGGGCCTCTCGCCTGGCTCGGCCACAACGCCGTCGCGCACGGCGCGCCGCTCCATTTCGTTGCGCGCGTCTCGGCATACCACCGCGCCGTCGGAGGCGACGCGGCGCTCGCCGCGATCGGGTATCCGCTCGGGCTCTTGCGAGAAGAGCCAGAGCTGTGGCTCCTCGCCGTCGTCGTGACCCTCTCCCGGGGGCGCGCGGCGCCTCCTCCTTCGCTCCGTGGGCCGGTCGCGGCGCTCGCGGCGATGGTGGCCGCGCTGTCGCTCGCTGCGGCTCGGGGTGGCGCTCCGACTCACCACAATGCCCGCGCGTTGCTGGCGGTCTGGCTCGTCGTCGCGCTCGGCCTCGGCGCGGCCGCGTGGCACGCGCTCGCGGCCGGCGGGCGCCGTCGCATGGCTCTCGTCGCCGCAGGAGCGGTAGTCCTCCCGCTCGGCGGCCTCGTGCTTCGCCCTTGGTACGCGCGGCTCGACTCGATGGCGGCACGTGCCGACGAGGAGCGCATCGGGGCGCTCGTTGCCGAGCGGGGCGCCGACGCGGTGCTCCTCGAGGTGCGGGATTTCGGCTTCTTCGCGGTGCAGGCGGGCAGCGGTGCGCCCGCGCGCTTCGTCCTCGACCGAACGCTCGACCCGCGCGAGCCCGACCGTGGCTCGAGCTTCCGCGACGAAGCGGCCTTGCGTCAGCGCGTCGAGGAGTCGGGCGCCCGCCACGTCGTCGCGCGACCCTGCGACGCGACCCGCTGGCTCGGTGCGCCGCTCGCGATGGCCGGCGCGCTCGGTCTCTGGCGCGTTCCGTCGCGCTGACGGCGTCGGCGGACGGTCACGCTCAAACGAGTCGTGCCACGCGCGCGCGAACGAGGCGATAGACCGCTGCGGTTACGTCGAAGGCCGCCTGATCGCTCGCCTCGACGAGCTGCCGCAGCGAGCGCGCCCCGTTCGCGAGGACCACGGCTTCGCGCTCGAATGGGCCGAGCCTTGCTTGGACCGCCTCGAGAGCGCGCGCGTCCATCACCACCCGTCGGTCTCGATCGAGGGCCTCGTCGAGCACGCGCCACTCATCCACTCGACGGAAGCCCTCGAGGACGAGCTCGTTCACGCCGAGCCCGAGGTGCGCGCGCAGCGCCTCCGGCCACGGCGGCTCGAGCGTCACCGCGCAGCGGCCGTGCGTCCAGCGAAGGGCTTCGTAGACGAGCTCGGTCGATTGCGTCGCGAGCGCGCGATGGAGCCCCTGCAGGTCGAGCTTGCCTGCCCGGATGAGCCACTCGCCGAGCGGCGACCTCCCGCGGCACTCGGCGACCGCGTCTTCGACCTCGTCGCGCGTCAGGAGCTCGAGCCGTGACAGGTAGCGTCCGAGTCGGAACGACGGGCCGAGGCCGCGCGCGAACGCGAGCTCGAGCCTGCCGTTCTCGAGCGCGAGCCGCAGTCGCCGGGGCCCGCTCGCGACGCTGAGGACGCCGCTCTGCCGCCGAAGCTCGAGCAGCTGGAGCACCTCGGCGAGCGGGAGATGCGCGAGGTCGCAGCGCAGAAGCGCCCCGCTCTCGAGCGGGAGTTCGAGCGAGTCGAGGGCCGAGGCGAGCTTCGTCAGCAGCCGCTCGTCCTCGAGGCCTACGAGCAGCGCGTCTTCGACCACGCGCGCGGGCGGCAGATCGGTATGCCGCAGGATCGCGAGGTGTGGGCCCACCGCGGTCGCGAGGTCGCGCGCGAAGGCTGCGACGGCCTCCTCGCGCCGCTGGGGAGGCGGGGCTTCGGAGCCGTGCGCCGCCCGCTCCTCGTCGACCAGGTCGGTGGCGGTCGGCGCGCTCGGACGCCCCGGCGGGACTGCGCTCGCGGCCTCGAGGGCGTGGCTCACGGCCTCGACGAGGGCGCGCGGCTCGAACGGCTTCGCGACCGCGCCGAGGGCCCCGAGCTCGTCGATGAACAGCTCGCGCAGCGCGGACGCTCGCGCGCTCATCAGCACGATGGCAAGGCGCGCGTGCCGTCGCTCGCGCCGGATCGAGCGACAGAGCTCGTAGCCCGACATGCCGGACATCGCGAAATCGACGAGCGCCAGCGAGAAGGGCGCCTCGCGCTCCAGCGCCGCGAGGGCGGCCTCGCCGCTTCGCGCAGCCACGACCACGTAGCCCTCGGCGACGAGCACCGTCTCGATCAGCGCCAGGATGGTTGGGCTGTCGTCGACGACGAGGATGCGCGGCCTGCGAGGGTCACTCGAGGCGCCGGGCGCCGAGTCGGTCGGCGAGGTCCTCTCTGCGGCCACGGTTTACCTCGCGGGGTCGGCGCTGGCCGCCACCGCGACGTGGAGCTCGTCGAGCTGCGCCGGCGCGACCACGACGGGCGCTCCGCTCATCGTGTCGACGCCCTGGTTCGTCTTCGGGAACGGGATGACGTCGCGCAAGGTCGAGCCCCCCGAGAGGAGCATCGTCAGACGATCCATGCCGATGGCGATGCCGCCGTGGGGCGGAGCGCCGGAGCGCAGCGCCTCGAGCAAGAACCCGAACATGTTCTTGGCGGATTCCTCGTGGATCCCGAGCACCGAGAACACCTTCTGCTGGACGTCCGGATCATGGAGGCGGATCGAGCCGCCGCCGATCTCGAAGCCGTTCAAGACGAGGTCGTACCGATAGCAGAGGACGCGCGCCGGGTCGCTGTCGAGCAGCGCGACGTGCTCGTCGACGGGTCGCGTGAACGCGTGGTGCGCGGCCGCCCAGGTGCCGTCCTCGTTCTGCTCGAAGAGCGGCGGGTTCACCACCCAGAGGAGCCTCCACTGGCCGCCGTGCCCGCTCTCCGGGATGAGGCCCATCTTCTTGCCGACGTCGAGGCGCAGCTTCGCGAGGGCGGCGTTGACGACGTCGGTCTTGCCGAACTGGAAGCAGATCACGTCGCCGTCGCTCACCCCGAGCGCGGCGTTGACGGCGAGCCGGAACTCGTCCGTGACGGTCTTCAGCGGGCTCTGCGTCCAGGCGCCACCGTCGGCGACCTTGGCGCGCGCGAGGCCCTTGAAGCCCTTGATTTCGCGCAAGGACTTCTCGAACGCCTCGAGCTGCGGGCGCGAGAAGTTTGCGCTCGCGGGGATCACGAACGCCTTCACGATCTCGGCGGGGACCTCGAGTCGGTATGCGCCGCTCTTGAACGAATCCGTGATCGCCTTGACGAGCGGCAGGCCACCGCCATCGTGGGCGATGGCGAGCTCGGTCAGCTCCGTGAGCTCGAGGCCGAAGCGCAGATCCGGCTTGTCGTTTCCGAAGCGACGGACCGACTCTGCGAACGACATGCGAGGGAACTCGCCGCTCGGGTAGTGGGCCTTGAGATCGGCGGCGCCCGTCTTCTCGAAGACGCGGAACATCAGGCCCTCGAGGAGCCGGAAGATGTCGTCCTGGCAGACGAACGACATCTCGATATCGATCTGGGTGAACTCGGGTTGGCGGTCGAGGCGCAGGTCCTCGTCGCGGAAGCACTTCACGATTTGGAAGTACTTGTCGAACCCGCTCATCATGAAGAGCTGCTTGAAGAGCTGCGGGCTCTCCGCGAGCGCGTAGAACTTCCCCGCGTTGAGGCGCGAGGGCACGAGGAAGTTGCGCGCGCCACCGGGCGTGTACTTGCAGAGGATCGGCGTCTCGAGCTCGAGCGCGCCCTGGTCGCTCAAGTAGCTGCGCACCGTCTGGTTGACTTCGTGCCGCATCCGCAGGTTGCGTTGCAGCGGGGCGCGGCGCAGGTCGATGTAGCGGTACTTCAGGCGAATGTCCTCGTCGGTCGCGATCTCGTCTTCGACCGAGAAGGGAGGCGTCTCGGCGCGGTTGAAGACGACCGCCTCGGCCACCCGCACCTCGATCTCGCCGGTCCCGAGGCGTGGGTTCACGTTCTTCTCGCCGCGATGCACCACCACGCCGCGAACTCCGATCACCCATTCCCGGCGCACCTCTTCGGCGAGCTGCTGAGCGGAGTCGGCGACCGTCGAGTCCCAGAACGCCTCGCCCCGGGCGGCGAGCGCCGTGATGCGCGAGACCTCGCCCGTCGGGGTGTAGGTCCGATCGAACACCACCTGCGCGATCCCCTCTCGATCGCGGAGATCGAGGAACACGCAGCCGCCAAAGTCGCGGCGGTGCGCGACCCAGCCGAACAGCACGACCTCCTTGCCGAGGTCGGATGCGCGGAGCTCGCCGCAGTAGTGGGTCCGTTGGAGGTCGTCGATGAAGCGCGCCATGACCGCGGCGGACTCTAGCACCAAAGTTGTCCGCTTTCGGCCCGCTTTGGCACCTACGTCGTCGTGGTTCCGCGAGGTCGCATCACGCGGGGGCTCGCCCTCGTCGTGCCGTTCACGGTGTGGTGCGTCGCCCTCTCTCGAGGCGCGACGGGCCCGCAGTGGCGCGCGGATCTCGCGGCGCTGCGCGATCGTGGCCTCGCGGGGGTCGGCTTCGGCGGCGCCATCTCGTCGGCGTTGACGCAGGTCTTCGGGCTCCTGCCGCTCGGGTCACTTGCCGAGCGCGCGGCCGCAGCCTCGGCGCTCGCGTCTGCGTTCGCCGCGTGGCTCCTCTACCGATTGGGCCACCGCACGATTGTGGCCGCGCTCGAAGGCCGGACGGGAGGCGCAACGGCCGCCGTCGACCGCCTCGCAGCGGTGCTCGCCGCCGTCGCCGCGCTGACGAGCGGGCTCAGCCCCAGCTGGCAAGCCGAGGCGACCGTCGGAGGTGGCGCGGCCGTCTCGCTCGCGCTCGGGCTCGTCGTCCTCGAGCGCGTGGCGGCCCTCGCCACGCGGACGGCGGCGCTCACGCCCGCGGCGACCCGCGGTTGGCTCGCGGTGTCGGCGGCGACAGGCTTGCTCGTCGCCGAGAGCCTGCCGTCCGCGATCGGCGTGCTCGCCGCCGCCTTTGCGATGCTCGTCACCGCGGAGCGGCGTCCTCCAGCGCGGCTCTGGCTCCCGCTCGCAGGCGGTGCGTTCGCGGTCGCTGCCCTCGCGGCCATGCCGGTGCTCTGGCGCCCCCTCGCGCCGAGCTCGCTCGCGGACGTCGAGCGGCTCTTCTCCTCGGCAGGCCTTCACGCAGTGCCCCGTGCCTCGGGGCGCGACGCCGTGCTCTCGTGGGTCGCGCAGCTCGGCTACGTCCAGCTCGCCCTCGCTGGCCTCGGGCTCGTCGTCGGAGCCTCCCGCCCCCGCCAGCGCGTGTCGGTGACCGCGCTCATCGCGCTGCCGCTCGTCGACCTCGCGCACCCCGCCGGCCAATGGCTCGACGGCACCCAGACCTCGCTCCGAGCGCTCTGCGTCGCGGCCTTCGCGCTCGCGGCCACGCTTGGGGTCACCGAGATCGTCGCCTTTCTCCGCGGGCTCGAGCTCGCCTCGGCGCGCGTTGCCGCGGTGTTGACGATCGCCTTTCACATGACCCTCGCCGCGGTGATTTGCGAAGAGGCAAGTTTCACCGCCGACCGCACCTCGCGCCTCGCCGCGGAGGAGTGGACCGATCTTGCGCTCGACCGGCTGCCACGCGGCGCGGCCCTCGTGGTCCGCTCGCCCGATCTCGCGTGGCGCTTGTGGTGCGCTCAGCGCGTCGAGGGGCATCGACCCGACGTGCTGCTCGTCGCCTCGCCGCTGCTCGTGCGCAGCGCCGGAATCGCCCGCCTCTTGCCGCACGGCCCCGAGGTCACCCCGATCCTGCGCGACCTCGCGCTCGCCGGCACCGCTAGCGAATACGCCTTGAGCGTGCTCGCAGACGCGCGAGCGCTCCGCGTCGAGCTCGACGCGACGTGGGAGCCGCGGATGCTCACCCACGTGCTGCTCGACGGTCCGTGGCTCCGCTTCGACGCCGAGGCGCTGGGCGTCTCCGACAGACCCACCGACGGCACGAGCGCGCTCCGCGCCGAGGCGCGCCTCGCCGCGTACGTGAGCGGCGGCCCGCGTCGAGACGCCGTCTCGGCGGAGCTCTTTGGCCGCACGCTGAAGGAGCAGACCACGGCCCTCTCGATGGTCGGCTTGCCCGCGGCGACGAGCCCGCTCCTCGACGAGCTCGAGCGCCTGCTCCCCGACGATCCCTTCGTCGTCAGCGCGAGGCTGCGGGTCGGCCACGCGCTTCGTCAGGGTCGGCCTGGCGCCGTCGAGCTCCGCGATCTGCTGCGCTTCTGATAAGTCGAAGGGAGCATGCCCGAGCCCCTCGATCCCGCGCGCGCCACCTCGACCTTCCGCATGCGCGTCCGCTTTTGCGAGACCGACATGATGGCGATCGTGCACCACGCGAACTACCTCGTGTACTGCGAGGCCGCGCGCGTCGACTGGCTCCACAAACGCGGCGTGTCGTACGCCGAATGGGAGCGGATGGGCATTCACCTACCCGTCGTCGACGCGCGCCTCCGCTACCGACAACCCGCGCGCTTCGAGGACGTCCTCGATGTCGAGACCCGCGTGAGCGAGCTGTCACGCGCGTCCGTGCGCTTCGCGTATCGGGTGCGGCGCGGCGACGACCTCCTTTGCGAGGCCGAGACGCTGCTCGCATGCGTGGGTCACGACCTCGGCCTCCGGCGCTTCCCTGACGATGTCCTCGCGGCGCTCCGAAGCCCCGAGACGACGTCCGTCCCTGCAGAGGTGTAGCTCGTGCCGACCCGTGTCGCGCGTTGGCTCTCGGCCATCCCGGGGCTCACCGACCACCCGCTCAAGGTGGCGTACGCGCGCCGCGAGCTGCTCGAGGTTCCCCCCGACGAGCTGGCGCACGCACTCGACGCGCTCTGCCGAGCCGTCGACAACGCGAGCTCCGGCGCGCGCGACGTGCTCGGCGCTTTCGTGCCGGTGCTCGTCGACCCAGAGGTCCTCGCCCCGCTCCAGCCGATCCGGCTCGTGGCTCGAGAGGCGAGCCTCCCGGCCGCCAGCCGCCTCTTGCGCTGCAGCTCGCGACAGGGCCACCTGTTCGATAGGCGAGACGTCCCGTCGCGACAGGACTCGCGCACCATCACCCTCGGCGAGCGGCGGGCGCTCGCGCGCAAGCCCTCGCGCGCGATGCTCGCGAAGCTCCTCGCCGATCCTCACCCCATGGTCGTCCGCATCGTCCTCGCGAACCCGCGTCTGACCGAGGACGACGTCGTGACCATGGCGGCGCGTCGCCCCGCGGTACCCGAGGTGCTCGTCGAGGTGGCCAAGACCTGGAGTCGCCGCGCGCGCGTCCGAATGGCGCTGGTGCTGAACCCCGGCGCGCCCCCCGCCGTCGGCGTGCCCGTGCTCGGCCTCTTGTCGCGCCCCGAGCTCGCCGAGGTCGCACGAGCGTCGGACGTGCTCCCGGTGGTGCGCGCGACCGCGAGCGAGCTGTGGGAGCTGCGGCCTCCGCTGCGCGTCGTCGCGCCCCCCGACGACTTGCACTGACCCGCGGGTCAGTCCTTGCTGCCGCGGCAGTACGCGTTGATGTCCTGCTCGAGCGCGCGCTTTCGGGGGGAGAACGCCTTCACTTCGTCGGCGGCCTTCTGCGCTTCGCGGGGCGCGCCGAGTCTCACCGCGGTCTTGCGCGTCGCGGCGGCGAGCCCCTGCGCGAGCTCGAGGTAGCGATCGCGGTAGGCGACGAGCTTCGCGTCCTTCAGCTTGAGGACGCGGAGCTTCGCCGCGAGGTCGTCGTGCGCCCGCGCGTAGGACTCGAGCGACGCTTCGGTCGGCTCCGGTCCCCCAGCCACCACGAGGATCTCCGCCATCTTCGCGTGCTCCTGGTTGATCGTGTCGACCAGCCGGTTGCACTGCGGCGTACGGGTCTCGCAGCCGGCGAGGACGCCGACGAGCGAGAGCAGCGGCAGCGCGCGCGCGTCCATGGGCGCGTCACTCTACCACAGGCCCGTGGTATGAGCCGACCATGCAAGGCCGTTTGGTGTGGGTCGATCTCGAGATGACAGGCCTCGACGCGGAGGCGTGCGCGATCGTCGAGATCGCGACGATCGTCACGGACGAACAGCTCGGGATTGTCGCCGAGGGGCCCAACCACATCGTCTACCAGCCCGAGGAGGTGCTCGCGCGCATGCACCCCGAGGTTGTCGCCATGCACACGAAGAGCGGCCTGCTCGACCGCATCCGCGCGTCGAGGGTGTCGGTCGCCGAGGCCGAGGCCGCGACGCTCGCGTTCGTGCGCGAGCACTGCGAGGCGAAGGCGTCGCCGCTCTGCGGCAACTCGGTCCACAAGGACCGGCAGTTCCTCGAGCGCTACATGCCCCTGCTGCACGCTCACCTGCACTACCGCAACATCGACGTCTCGACGGTGAAGGAGCTCGTCCGCCGCTGGTATGGCGACCGCGTGCCTGCGTATGCGAAGGGCGACAAGCACCGCGCGCTCGACGACATTCGTGAGTCGATTGGCGAGCTCCGTCACTACCGCGAGCGCGTCTTCGTCGGCTGACCGCGGGTCGACGGGCGAGGGTCGCCTCGCCGCCGCTCAGCCGACAGGCGAACGCGGGGCGCGCTCGCGTCGATCGACTGGGCCATCGAGCGGAGGTCGCTGCATCTCGCCGAGCCGCGCACGACGAGCCGCGGGGACGAGCGGACCGACGGCCCGAACGAGCCGCCCCTCCGAGCCCGCGCCGAGTGTCGTCACGTAGCGGGCGAGCCCGGCGAGGAGCCTCGCGGCCGAGCCCTCGGTCGCGGGGTACACCGTGAGCGCGCGGTGCGCGGGCGCAGGCGACGCGGCGAGCGGCGCGGGGTCGAGGCCGATCAGGTGATGCGGCCCCTCGAACACCTCGCCGACGAGCTCGAGCGAGCGCCGATGCAGGGCCAGCGTCGACCGCTCCGCGTCACCGAGCGGGCCTCGTGGCACACGCTCCCCGCGGAGCGAGAGCGCGACGTGCAGGGCCGCGGCGAACGCGCGCGCGCGCGCCGGCGAGCCGTCGACGAGGGCGAGCCGTGGCGACAGGCAGCCGCGCCCGTCGAACGGGACGAGATCGCGCGCGAGGTCGTCGGCCGCGAGCCCGAGGTCGTCCTCGTCCTCGACGAGCGCGACCCCGAACCCCGTCCCGTGTGCGCGGAGCCTCGCGCCTCGCGCCGCGGCAGGCCGTTCGAGCGCGTCGATGGTCGCGTCCGAGCCGTAGACGTGGAGTTCGTCGCCGGGCTCGAGCGCGTCGAGGGCCTCGTCGGTCGTCGTGACGAGCCGCGCCCACGGGAGCGCGCCGGCGAGCCGCTCTGCGAGCACCGCGTCTCGTCTAGAAGGCTTGACGACGATCATGTCCGAGCCCGCGAGGCCGAGCGCCAGCGCGCGTACGGCGGCGGTGCAGACGTTCGCCGACAAGACGATCGCGACTTGCCTGCACGGGCGCGCGGACGCGACGAGCGCGCGAAGAGATTCTGCCGTCGCGTGCGTCTCGAGGTGCTCGGTCAGCGCGAGCTCGATCCCTTCGGGCGAGAGATCGCCTGCCTCGACGAGCCGTCGTCGCGCGTCTTGGCCGAGCGCGTCGTTTGGATCCGCGAGGCGCCTCGCGAGCGCGAGGAGCGCCTCGACCCGCTCCCTGGGCGAGGCCGAAGAGGCCGCCCCGTCACGCATGTCCGAGGAGGTGCTCGAGGGCGAGCGAGCAGCCGCGAGGTGTGGCGCCAGGGAGCCTCCCGAGCAGCGTGACCGCGCCGTCGGCCGCGACGATGACGCGATCGGCCGTCTGCACGGCCAGCGACGAGTCGACGTTCGCGAGATCGACGAAGCGCGCGATCCCCACCTCGCCTCGCGGAAGCGTCGCGAGCGTCGTCGGACAGGCGGCCTCGACGCGCAGCCAGGGCGGCGGATGGTAGGCGTCGTCCGCGGCGCTCGAGCCCGCCACGAGCGGCGCTCCGTAGAGCGCGGCGATCCCTCCCTGGTAGAGCTGGCTCGCGAGCTCGGTCATGCCGTACTCGGCGATCACCGCCCGCTCGTCGAGCGCGAACAGGTCGGCGATCGAGCGCCGCAGCGCGGACGCCTCGACCTCGCGGCTGCGCCCCTTGAAGCCGCCGGTCTGCATCACGCGACTCCCGGCCGGGAGCGGCAGTGCGCGGCGGACGGCGTCGCACAGGTGGACGAAGGCGAACGAGGTCCCCGCGACGAGGACGGGTGCGTCGCCCGCGCGGGCCTCGTCGAGCTCGCGCGCGAGCGCATCATGGTCGAGTCGCTCGCCGTCCCAGAAGAAACGGCCGCCACCGTGCCGATCCGCGAAGCGCGCCAGCATGTAGCCAAGCGACGACTCCGGGGCCCGTTCTTCGTCGGCGGTGAGCAACACGACGCGTAGCCGCGCGTCGTCTGGCCAGAGCGCGCGCGCCCCCCAGGCGAGAGCGCCGCGGCGATAGGTCTCGAGCGTCCGGAACGGATGGCGCCCGCGCTGCGAGCCCGTCGTCCCGCTCGTCGCGAACACCCGCAGGTCCTCGCTCTCGGGATGGGCGGCGATCCGCCGGAGGCGGAACACGTCGGTCGGCAGCGCGGGGATCGCGGCCGCATGGTCGAGGGCTCTCGGATCGACGCCCGCTCGCGCGAAGGCGCTCGCGACCCCGGGCACGTACTCGGCCTGATGGCGAGCGAGGTCGCACGCCAAGCGATCGAAGGTCTCACGGTGGGCGCCCGCGAGGCTCGCGTCGATGAAGGCTCGAACGCGCTCGTGGAGGCGGTCCGTCTCGGCGACCCGACTCACCTCGCCTCCAGGCACGCGAGGAGGGCCGCGCCGAAGCCGTCGAGCTCGTCGAGCTCGACGGTGAGCGGGGGCGTGAGCGTGAGCGTCGCCCCGTCGACTCCGCCCGTCACGACGAGGTAGCCACGCCGCAAGAGCTCGCGGGTCGCGCCGAGCGCGGTGCGTGCCGAGTCGAGCTCGACACCGATCATGAGTCCCGCGCCCCGCACGTCCCGGACGCTCGGGTGGGCGAGGCGCTCGCGCAGGGCGACCCGGGCGTCCTCCCCGACTGCGCGCGCGCGCTCGACGAGCCTCTCCTCGCGCAGCGTCGCGAGGACGGCCAGCGCCGCCGTGCAGCCGAGCGGCGCCCCTGCGTGCGTCGAGGTGTGGATCACCTCGCCGCTCGACCAGCCTGCCATCGCCGCGCGCGAGGCGACACACGCCGAGATCGGCATGCCGCCCCCCAGGCCTTTGCCGAGGCACACCACATCTGCGGCTACGCCCTCGGCTTCGCTCCTGAGCCATGAGCCCGAGCGCCCGAGGCCGGTCCACACTTCGTCGACGACGAGCAGCGCGCCGGCTTCCCGCGTGAGCGCCGCGACCGCCGCGAGCCACCCAGGCGGCGGGACCACGCACCCGCCGCGCCCTGCGATGGGCTCGACCAACACCGCGGCGGTCGGGGTCGCCGCGAGCGCCTGGCGAAGCTGCTCGAGCGAGACCGCTGCCGTCGCGCCGCGCACGCCAGGATAGGCGCAGAAACCGACGTGTCGGTTGAGCTGCGGAGCGAACGGCTCGCGGAAGCTCGCCTTGAAGCCGCAGGCTGCGAGCGGCCCATGGGCGAGCCCGTGGTATGCTCCATCGAATGCGACGAAGCCGTGCCGCCCGGTCGCGAGCGAGGCCGTCTTCATCGCAGCGGTCACGGCGTCGGCACCCGACTGCGTGAGGAGCGCCTGGCCATCGCCACCCGGAATAAGGGCCGCGAGCTCACCGAGGAGCGCCACCTTCACGTCGCTCGCGTAGACGTCGCCGAGGCCCTGCACGAGCGTGTCGACCTGAGCGTGAAGCGCTGCGCGGAGCTTCGGGTGATCGTGCCCGAGCAGCACCGAGCCAAAGCCCGCCGCGAGGTCGAGGTAGCGGTGTCCGTCGACGTCGACGAGCGTCGTGCCGGCCCCGCGTTGAAGGACGATCGGCGCGGCGTCGGCAGCGTCTGCGCCGCTTCGGCCTGTCCGCCGCCTCGCGAACGCGGGGCACTCGACCCCCGCGAGCTCGTCTCCGAGCGCGAGCGACCGTGGCCCCGGGATCGACGCGCCGTCGCGACTCACGCGCCCTCTCCTCCTTTTCCGCCGTGCGTCAGGCGCACACGCGGTTGCGGCCGCCGTTCTTCGCCTGGTAGAGCCGCTCGTCGGCGCGCTGGATAAGCTCGGTCGCGGTCTTGTCCGACTCGCCGAGCAACGCGCAGCCGCCGCTCACGGTCACCTTGATACGGTCCTGCTGGAAGGTGAACGATTGCTCGGCGATTTGCTGTCGAAGGCGCTCGCCGACCTCGACCGCTCCTTGAAGGGGCGTCTCGGGCAACACGAGGCAGAACTCCTCGCCGCCGTACCGCGCGAACACCTCGTCGCGCCGGATCCGCGCCTGCACCAGCCGCGCGACCTCCTTCAGCACATAGTCGCCTGCGAGGTGGCCGTGCAAGTCGTTGATCCGCTTGAAGTGATCGATGTCAAACATCAGGATCGACAGGTCGCGGCCGTGACGGCGCGCGCGGATGAGCTCTCGCTCGAGCGCCTCGCTGAGGTAGCGCTTGTTGTGGATCTGGGTGAGGCCGTCCACGATCGTGAGCCGGTAGATCTCCTCGTGGTACTGCGCCTCGACGTCCTCGCCGGAGAGATACTTGAAGATCGTCGAGCCGATCTTCACGCGGTCGCCGTTGCGCAGCGCGACCTCGCGGCGCACTTGCTCGTCGTTGCAGTAGGTTCCGTTGGTGCTCCCGTCGTCGGCCACCACCCACTGCGCGCCGCGGGCGTCGAAGTGGGCGTGGCGACGCGACACCGCGTCGCTGTCGAGGACGATCTGATTGTCCGTCCCCCGGCCGACGCGGACCACGTCTCCGTCGAGGACGAAGCGCTTGCCCATCAGCGTGGGCTCCTTCGTGTAGATGACGACGAGGCAGTCGGTCCGCGGACCAGCGCCGTCCTCCGCGCCGCCCTCTGCCGGGCGCACCACCTTCGTGACGCGCGTCTTCTCGTCGAAACTCACCACCTGGAACCTTGCCCGTCCTCGACCCGCTCCGCGCACGCAGCGCCTCGCCGGGGCCCCATCCGAACGGCCCAGGAGCCTACGCCCCGCCGCTCCCCCGTGCAACTCGCTCGCCGGCGCTGCCGCGGGCGACTCCTCGGCGGTCACTTCCGCCGAGTGGCCGCCGCTTCCCCCGTTCGGCTGCCGCTTCAGCCCAGGACGACGCGGAAGATTCGCTTCGAGGGTGGCGCGCCCGGCACGCCGGACTCCATCGGCGGCGTCAGGTAGTAGTAGGCGCAGCGATCGCCGTCGGCGAGGATCTCGAGCAGCGCGCGCTCCATATCGTCGGGGCCAAGGTCGTTCGACACCTCCCAGGTGTCTTCGGTCACGGGATCGCCCATCCACGGGCCGCGACACAGCTCGACCATCCGCCCTCGTCGCAGCGGGTCTCCGATCGTGAAGGCGAGCACGTAGTCGTGGTTGAGGAACCCGCTCAGCAGTCGGTCGTCGCGCATCGTCGTCATTGCCTCGGGCCAGGCGGCAGGGGCGCCGCCGCGTCGTCGTCCTCGTCGTCGCGCGCCGAGCGGATGGTCGCGATGTGGAGCGCGAGGGTCGCGACCGCCGCGACGAGCAGCCCCTTCGACAGCGACTCCGCCTGCTTGTGCACCGCTGCGAGGTGCGCGCCCTCGGGGCCGACGCCGCGTCGCACGCCGCTCTTGTGGAGCCGCACGATCTCGGGCGTGAGCATCGTCCCAGACACGATCGCCCCGGCCGCCGCCAGCATCCCGAGGTAGCGGCGCGCGCGGGCGAGCCGCCGATCGCGCGGCGCTCGTGGGCTCCGAAGATCGAGGAAGGTCCGCGTCGCCTCGGCGCCGAGGGCCGCCACGACGCAGCCGATCGCGATGCCATCGAAGCGGGCGAACGCGGCGCTCATCGCGTCCGCGGAGAACGGGTAAGGCGTGAGGCCGAACACCATCGGCGCGGCGCAGGCCCCGAGCGCAACGAGCCCGCCACACCAAAGCCCGAGCCCAAGCACCGCGACGAACGTCGCCCCTCGGTCGACACGGGCGCGCCGACGAGCCTGCGCCTCCCACTCGGGCGGTGCGAGGTCCGCCTCCGTGAAGGTCTCGTGTCCGGGTGGCGTCACCATCCCCATCGCCCTCATCATGGTGCGCTCGCCCGGGCGCGAGCAAGCGAAGTTACTTGCCGCGGTTCGCTTCGAGCTCGTCGAGCGCGAGCTCGACCGCCTCGGGGTCCGCGCGCCCCGCGTCGCCGCGCATCGCCTCGAGGAGGGGGCGGGCCTCGGCGAGCCGCGCTCGACCGGCGGCGGCCGCCGCGAGGGTACGGCGCTCGCGGTCCCACGAGGTGAGCTCCGACAGGATCCACCGACGCTGGCGCCCGTCGCCGAGCCGCGCGAGCGCGACTCGGGCCTGCCAGGCGAGCGGGTCCCCGCCGAGCCCGAACGCCCCGAGCGACGTCCGGCGGCGCAGGAGCGGCAGCGCCTCTTTCAGGCCGAGCTCGCCGACGAGCTCGATCGCCGCGGCCTCGTCCTCGAGCTGGGTCGTCTCGAGCGTGCGCGACACGAGCGCGAGCAGCGTGCCGTACCCTTCGGTGCGGCCGGCCCGCGCGAGGATCACCGCGGCGGCAGCGCGCAGCTCGACGGCCTCGTCCGAGACGAGCTCGAGGCAGCGTAGGACGATCGCGGGTGCGACCGGGCCGCGGTCGTCCCCGAGTTCTTCGGCGAGTCGAAGGGCGATGTGGGCGACGAGCGGGTCGCGATCGTGCGTGGCTGCGACGAGCCGCTCGAGCACCTCTCGGTGGGTCGCCGATCGGGCGTACGCGATGAGCGCCTGGAAGCGCACCCTCGGCTCGGGATCCTCGGCGAGGGAGCCGAGTCGCGCGGCGGCCTCGGGTGAGCGGATCGCGCCGAGCGCGAGCAGCGCGAGCTCGCGCACGTGGGGCTCGTCGTCCTCCGCGCACGCGAGCAGCGGTTCGACGGCCTCGGCTGGAGCTCGGGTCGCGAGGCCCTCGGCTGCAGCGGCGCGTACGCGCGGCTCCTCGTCGTCGAGCGCGCGGAGCAAGGCGGCGACTGCGTCGGTGGCCGAGCCTTCCTCGGTGCGACCGAGGTCGCTCGCCGCGGCCGCGCGGACCTCGGCCTTCGGGTGCTCGAGATCGCGCAGTGCCGCCGCGACCGTTCGTGTCGTCAGCGTCGGGCCGAACAAGCGCTCACCCCGACCCACCGGCGCCGCCCGCGCTCGAGGAGCTCGTCGCGCCGCCCGCGCTCAAGGAGCTCGAGCCTCCCGCCGAGGCCGTCGTCGGGACCAGCGGGGGCGACGTCCCAGGCAGGCACACCCCGGGCGCCTCGGCGGGGGGAGTGACGAGCGTGGCGATCGGCAAGCAGATCTTGAGCGCGCCCGGGTCTTCGCGCTTCGCGTCGAGGAGCTCGGCGTCTCGTGTCGCCGGGGCCTCGCACGCGTAGCCTTCGCGGCAGTCGTCGGTCTCTTCGCACGTGCGCATGCAGAACGACTGCGCGAACCGTCCGCCCTTGCCGTCCGCGGTGGTGCCGCACGCAGGGTCGAGGCTGGCCCGGAAGACGATGCAGGCCGCCTCCGTCGGGCAGCCATCCGGCTGGCAGCCGAACTGCGTGCAGTAACCGCCAGGCAACGTCGTGTCGCACAAGCGGTCGCCGAGCGTCGAGCAGTCGAGCGAGAGCGTGCACTTGTCGCCGATCTTCGGGGTGCAGCCCGAGATGGCCACGAGCAACGCGAACCCCGCACGAACGTGCATCGAGGCGGACAGGGAGCGGCGCGAGGCGGTGGTCACGGTGAGGGCCCTAGATGGGCCACGACATGACCCTGGGTCGGCGGTTCATACCGCGCCGTTCCTCACCTGCCAAGCGCACCGGCACCGATGACTTTCTCGTCGGGTCAGGGATGTACTAAGCTCCTCGCGTCCACGCGGCGCGGCGCCTCGCCCACCGCATCGGAGGAAGTATGGCTTCGATTCGCGCCCTGTCCCCCTGGCTCCTCGGAACCCTCGTGCTCTCGACGGCGTGCGTCGACGCGCTGCGACTCGAGCCGCCGACCGGCTCCGGCAGCGGCGGCTCCGGGAACTCGACCGGCTCGACGCAGGGTGCTGGAGGCGGCGAGGCGATCCCCTGCAACTCCAACAGCGAGTGCCCCGAGCCGACCAGCGTGTGCGACACCGTCCAGGGACTCTGCGTCGAGTGCTTGGTGCTCTCGGACTGCGGGTTCCGGCCCGGTACCGTGTGCAGCGAGGGCGCGTGCGTGTGCCCGGACAAGCTCTCGTACTGCGGCCCGAGCGAATGCGTCGATCTCACCACCTCGCCGGTTCACTGCGGCAAGTGCGGTCACGCGTGCTTCGGTCTGTGCGCCGCGGGTACGTGCGTCGATCCGTGGGAGCCCGTCGCTGCCGAGGGGGCTCCGTCCGCGCGCTCGAACCATGTCGCGGTCTGGACGGGCAGCAAGATGGTCGTCTGGGGCGGGCTCTCGAACGGCTCGGGCAACGGCGCGGTGGCGACCGGCGGCGTTTACGATCCGACGACCTACACCTGGACGACGACTTCCCCCGTCGGAGCACCGAAGGCTCGCTACGACGCGACCGCGGTATGGACCGGGACCGAGATGGTCGTCTGGGGCGGCCTCGACTCGCATGGGCTCGCCTTGAACGACGGCGCGCGCTTCGACCCCACGAAGAACGCGTGGACGCCGATCTCGTTGAGCCTCGCGCCGACTCCGCGCGGGGGTCACTCGGCGGTGTGGACCGGCAGCGAGATGATCGTCTGGGGTGGCAAGAGCGACGTCGGCGAGCTGAGCAACGGCGCGCGCTACAACCCGACGACCAACGCCTGGACGCTGATCATGACCTACGCGTTCCCGCAGACCGCGCGGACGCGCCACTGCGCCGTGTGGGACAAGGCGAAGTCCCTCATGAACGTGGTCGGTGGCTTCGGTGACAACGTGACCGATGCCGTGACCGACGTGTACTTCCCGAACGGAACGGCGCGCGCGCTCCTGCAGTACGCGCCGGTCGGCGAGAACTGGTACAACACCGGCGAGCCGTCCGAGCCTTCCGCACGCTCCAATCACACCTGCGTGTACGACGGCCTGAAGACGATCGTCTTCGGCGGCATGGTGAGCGGCACCTACCACCCGTCCGGCGCCGCTTGGGATCCGACCCTCGGCTGGACCACGATCGGCGGGACGCTGCCCGAGCCGCGCGCCGACCACTCGGCCGTGTGGCTCGACACCCAGAAGGTGATGGTCACCTTCGGCGGCCGCAACCCGAACCCGCTCGACAGCGGCGACATCTACAACAGCGCGTCGAACAGCTGGATCGGACAGGTCCCGCGTGCGCTCTCGGCCCGGTATTCGCACACCGCCGTCGCGACGGGTGACCGCATGATCGTGTGGGGCGGAACCGGTCCGATGATGGATCGCCTCGCCAACGGCGGCATCTACACGTACAAGCCTTGAGCGTGGTCGCGTGGGCGGAGGTCGGCGTCCCGGTCCCGCTCGGCCAGCGCTGGACGTATTCGGTCCCCGCCGCGCTCGCGCCGCGGATCGCTCCGGGGGCACGCGTCCTGTGCGAGTTCGCCCGGCGCAAGGTGGCGGCGGTCGTGCTCGCCGTGACCGACCGGCCGCCGGAGATCGACTTGACAAAGGTCAAGCCTCTTCTGGCGGTGCTCGACGCGGAGCCCGCCCTGCCGACCGAGCTCTTGCGATTCCTCGAAGAGCTCGCGCGCTACTACCTCGCGCCGATCGGTGAGGTGCTCCGGCTTGCGCTGCCCGCGGTCGAGCGAGAGGTGGTTCGGGCGCTCGAGGAGCAGGGCGAGCTGCTGCCCGGCGAGGGCCCTCTCCGCTCGAGGCAGGTCGGCCGACCCGTGCTCGTCGCCAAGGCCACCCCTCGCGTCGAGGAGCCGGGGCGCTTGCGAGGTCAGGCGGCGGCCATTCTCGCTTGGCTGCGCGCCAACGGCCCGACCCCGGTCGCGGAGCTCGCGTCGCGCCACGGCAACGCGCGCTCGGCCCTCCGTAAGCTAGGCGAGCTCGGCCTCGTCGAGGAGGAGCGTCGCAGCGTCGATGTCGGCGCGCTGCACGAAGACGAGGTCCCCCGCGACTCGCCCCCCGAGCTCACCGAGGCGCAGCGCGAGGCCGTGCGTCGCATCGGCGAGGGGTTCGGACGGCCCGAGGGCTTCCTCCTCTTCGGCGTCACCGGCAGCGGCAAGACCGAGGTCTACATGCGTGCGATCGAGCGCTGTCGAGAGCTCGGCAAGGGCGCCATCGTCCTCGTCCCCGAGATCGCGCTTACGCCGCAGCTCGTCGGGCGCTTTCGTGCCCGCTTCGGCGACGAGGTCGGCGTGCTGCACAGCGCGCTGCCGGAGGCCGCTCGTCATCGCATGTGGCGGAAGCTGCGCAGCGGAGAGCTGCGCATCGCGGTCGGCGCGCGCTCCGCCCTGTTCGCGCCGGTGCTCGACCTCGGGCTCGTCGTCATCGACGAGGAGCACGACGGCTCGTTCAAGCAGGAAGAGGGCGTCCGCTACCACGCGCGCGACATGGCGCTGCTCCGAGCGCACCGAGCGGGCGCGGTCACCGTCCTCGGGTCGGCGACCCCGTCGCTCGAGTCGCTGGCGCTCGCCCGTCGCGGTAGGCTGTCGTTGCTCGAGCTGCCCGAGCGCGCCACCCGCGCGGAGCTGCCGCGCGTCGAGATCGTCGACCTCCGCCGCATCGGCCCCGGCCCGACCGGCGAGCGCCTCCTGTCGCTGCCGCTGCACCGGGCGCTCGAGGCCTGCCTCGCCGCCGGCGAGCAGGCGATCGTCTTCTTGAATCGCCGCGGCTTCGCTCCCGCGGTGCTCTGCACCGGCTGCGGCGGCGTGCGCACGTGCAAGCAGTGCTCGGTCGCGCTCACCTATCATCGGAGGGACGCGACCGTGCGCTGTCACTCCTGCGAGTTCGTGGGCCCGCTCCCGCCGCGCTGTGCCGACTGCGGAGGCGTCCTCTCGCTCGAAGGGCTCGGCACCGAGCGGCTCGAGGACGCCCTCGCCCGCGCGTTCCCATCCGCGCGCATTGGTCGGCTCGACCGCGATGTCGCGGCGGGCGCGAAGAGCTCTCGAATCCTGGAGAAAATGCGGCGCGGTGAGCTCGATCTCCTCGTCGGGACGCAGATGGTGACCAAGGGTCATGATCTCCCGCGCGTGACCCTCGTCGGGGTCGTCAACGCCGACGCGGCCCTGTCGCTCCCCGATTTTCGCGCCTCGGAGCGCGGCTTCCAGTTGCTCGTCCAGGTCGCCGGGCGTGCGGGCCGGCACGAGCGTGCAGGTCGCGTGATCATTCAGACCTACAACCCCGACCACCCGGCGATCCTCTGCGCTGCCGCCCACGACGTCCGGCGCTTCCTCGACCGGGAGCTCCAGGAGCGGGCGGACGTCGGCTACCCTCCGTATCGCAGGCTCGCCCTCGTGCGCGTGTCGGCGGTCGACGAAGCGGTCGCGCGCGACGCAGCGGCCGACCTCGCCCGCCTCGCGCGGACCGGCCCGTCCGAGGTCGAGGTGCTCGGGCCGGCGCCCGCTCCGATCGCTCGTCAGCGAAACCGCTACCGCTTTCGGGTCATGCTGCGTTCGCGCGAGCGAGGGCCGCTCCGCGCGGTGCTCGGCGTGCTCGCGCGCGCAACGGCGAAGCTCCACCGCGACGTGCGCGTCGTCCTCGACGTCGATCCGGTGGCCATGCTGTGACGGGGCGGCTCCTCGCCGCCCACGTCTTCCGCGGTCACGCCGCGCGCGTCAGGAGACGCCCGCCATGTCGAGCAGCTTCTGCCGGTTCGCGAGCCCGGTGTGCGTTGCCTTGGTCTTGCCGGCCTCGAACACGATGACGGTGGGGACGCTGGTGATGTTGTAGCGAGACGCGAGGTTCGGCGCCTGGTCGAGGTCGACCTTCGCGACCGTCAGCTTGCCCGAGAACTCGTCCGCGAGCTTCTCGACGATCGGGGCCAGCATCTTACAAGGGCCGCACCACGTCGTGTAGAAGTCCACCAGCACCGGCCCGCTCGCGCCGAGCACCTCGGCCTCGAAATTCGAGTCGTTCACGATCTTCACGTTCTTCGCCATCGCGCGTTCGCCTTTCGTGTCGGACCGCCCGGTCCGGGAGGGGCCAAACCTAGGACGTGGGCCGGACCTCGGCAAGGGGGTGGCCGTCCGAGCCCGGTCCGACTATGGTCTCGAGCCGGACATGGCGGACGAGATCACGCAGAAACACCTGAACCGCGCACGGGTTCGCGGGGCACCGTCGAGCATCCCCGGGGCGAGCGGCCTCATTGGCAGCTACGCCTTCGAAGAGATCCAGCGCCAGACGGTGCGCGCGATCCGGCTGTCGCTCGACAAGGATTTCTCCCTTGCCGAGCTCCGCGACGCGCAGGAGAAGCTCGCCGCCCACGCGGCGCGCCACGGACTCGTCCCGATCGAGGCGCCGATGTTCGCCCTCGCCGCAGACCCCATGGAGCAGGTCCCCCACGAGTGGGAGTGGCACCTGTTCCTCCCGGTCCGAGGGAAGGCCGTCGCGGACGAGGCCGCGGGGATCCGCGTCGAGAGGCTCCACGGCGGCTCGTACCTCGAGACGCAGACCATGAAGGGCTTCCAGGACCTCCGGAACCTCTACACCTACTTCCTCGGCGAGTTCCTGCCGACCCGCGCGCAGCAGCTCACTCGCCCCGCCATCTACCATCGCGTCGTCGCCGGGCTCGAGGGGGACGACCCCTCGAAGCTCACGCTCTCGGTCTTCATCCCGTTTGGGATGTCGCTCCGCGAGCCGCTGCGCCTCGTCACGCGCGAAGAGCTCTGAGCACGGGCCTTGTCGCGCTTCGGAGACCAGGTCTCGCCGAGGCGCCTCGAGGTCGCCGCGCGTAGGCTCTGTGCCACGCTGGCAGCGGCCTCCATGTGCTTGCGTGCGCCTGGGGCCGGGGCCGACGACGCGGCGCCGCCTGCGGCCGCGCGAGCCCCTGACCTCGCGACCGCGCCAAACGACCCGCTCGCTGTCGCAGGCCTCGAGCGACCGGCGCGTCCCCGAGGGTACGGTGGTCGCGCCGTCGCGAACGCCATCCTCGTCGGTCCCCGGCTCCTCATCGACTACACCTTCAAGGGGGTCGAGGTCGCCGCCAACCTCGTGACCGATCGACAGCTCATCCCGCGCTACCGCGAGCTCTTCGGCTCTCCGCGCGGAGACCTCTACGTGTTTCCGACGCTCTTCGCCGAGACGGGCAGCCCGGCGAGCGTCGGCGCGCGGATGATCTTCGACAGCCCACGCTTCCTCTCGAGTCAGCGGGTCGGGTTCGGCGGTCCGCGACAGGTCGAGTCGGAGACGCGCGTCGTGCTGAAGGGCACCCTCGCGGACCACCCGAGCGTCCTGTCGCTCGAGGCGCACTATCAGCTCGAGGACGACCTCGATTACGACGGCATCGGCGTCGTGCCGCGGAGCGACCCCCGCAATCGGTTCGTCGTCGGGACGCCGTTCGAGCGCGGCACCTACACCGAGCGACGCGTCCGCTTCCTCGCGAGCGGAGGTCTTCGGTTGAGCGACCTCCTCGAGCTCCTGGTCTCGACGAGCCTCTACCGACGCCAGACCGAGCCCGACCCCACCGAGGAGCGCACCTCGGTCGCCGAGGTCTTCGAGCCCGGCAGCATCCCGGGGCTCACCACCGCGAGCCCGTTCGTCTCGTACTCGGAGGTCGCGGCGCGCATCGACACCCGTCGGCTCCGCAACCGCCCGAGTCCGGGCTGGCACGTCGAGTCGTACGTCGGCGGGGCGCGCTCGCTTCCAGGCGACTTCACCATCAGCTACATGCGCCTCGGCCTGCGCGCGGGGGTGGGAGTCCCGGTGCGCCGCCGCACGAACGTCTTCACGTTGCGCCTCTCGATCGATGGGGTGACGCCGCTTTCAGGCACCGTGCTTCCCTTCGTCGAATACGAGCACCCGAGGGAGTTTCGCGGCTTCGACACGAGGCGCGACCACGTCGCGATCCTCGGTGCCGCCGACTACACGTGGCAGCTCGTGCCGGTCCTCGGGCTGAGGCTCTTCGTCGACGCGGTGACGTTCGCGCCGTCCCTCTCCGCGGTCGGCATCGAGCAGCTACAAAACGTGCGCCTCGCGGGGGGCTTCGGCTTCGACGTGTTCACCGGTACCAACACGCTCGCGAGCTTCGTGACGAGCGCTTCCGGGGATGGCGTGCGCGTCGTGGCGAGCTTCGGAGCCCCGGAGAGCCACGGTGATCGACAGCACCGGAGATGACGATGACCTTCCTGCGCGCGCTCTCGTTCGCCTCGTGCCTCGCGCTCGCCGCGTGCGCCTATCGCCCGCCGCGCTTCGTCGACGCGCCGGCGGTCGAGCGGGTCGCCGACCGCGAGCCCATCCCGATGCCGACGCCGCGCCGCCTGATGCGCGCGCTCCACGACGCCAACGTCTACGTTCGGCGCGAGCTCGTCCGCGCGCTCGATCCTCGGGGCGCGAGCGATGCCGGAGACGTGAACGCGCTCGACGAGGTGCCCGAGTCCGCGTTCTTCCGACGCCTGGAGGATCTCGGCCGCCCGCTCGTAGGCTTCCGCCGCGATGGGGCGCCGGTGTCGCCGCTCCGCGACCGCGGGGTGCCGCCCGCCTCGGAGGCCCCGGGCGCCCGCACGATCGTCGACGCGCGCGGTCTCGGCTACGAGCTCGTCCCCGACGAGCCAAACCACCGCGGACGCATGAGCGGTGCCGCTGCCACGTCGAGCCGCCTGCTCCACGCCATCGGTTACCGCGTCGCCGAGGTGCACGTCGTCGACCTCGAGGGCGAGCGGTTCGCCGCGACGCGCTGGCCGGTCGGTGTGGACCTCGGTCCGACGGCGGCCGAGGGCACGCGCGACGACGACCCGAACGATCGCCTCGACCACCGCGACCGACGCACGCTGCGGTCCCTGCGCCTCGCCGCAGCGTGGCTCGACATCGTCGACCTCGAGCCGCGCATGTTGCGCGACCACTACCTCGGCGAGCCGGGCGAAGGCCACGTCGAGCACACGCTTATCGGGATCGATGGCGCCCTCGGCGTCGGCACGCTGCGCGCGGCCGAGGCGTGGGCGCGCGACCCCGACCGTGCCGACGAGAACTTCTTCTTTCGAATGTTCACGCTCGGGCTCTCGCCGATCCCGCGGGCGAAGCCGCCGGTGGCGGCCTTCACGTCGGTCGGGCTCCTCGAGCCGTTCGTGCTCCCGGGCTCGTTCTCGCCATCCCCGCCGTTCTCGCCGAGCGATCGCATGACGCCTGCGGATGGATATTGGCTCGCGAAGCGCGTCGCCACGATCCCCTCGCGGGTGCTCAGGCGCGCGGTGCTCGCGTCCAAATTGCCCCCGCTCGAACAGAACTGGCTCCTGCAGATGCTCGAGCTTCGCCGCGCCCAGATCGTCGCGTGGGCGTACGATCGGGTGACGCCGCTCGACCCCGGGCTCCTGTCGCCGGCGAACCCCTCGCGAGGCCTCGAGGCCCGCCTGCTGCTCGCCGATCGGGCGGTGCTGAGCCGCATGACGCCGGCCGAGTCGTCCTCGTACGACGTCGAGTTCCTCGACGACGAAGGCGCGCCGCTCGCCCGCAAGCGCGGCCTCGCGTGCGACCGCGGCATCGTCACGCTCCCGCTTGGGGCCGAGCTGCAAGCGCGCGAGTACGTCGTCGCGGAGGTCACGGCGCGGCGCGCCGGCAAGGCGCTCCCGAGGCCCGTCGAGCTTCACTTCCGTCGTCGCGGGGAGGCCCTCGCGCTCGTCGGGGTGCGGCACTAGCTCACTTCACGAACGAGACGATCCCGGCTGGCGACGGCGTGAACGCGCCGACCGCGCTCAGCGTGACGCGCGTGTCCCCGCCCACGACCGACGTCGCGACGTCGACCGCGCCGCCGAGGTCGACGAGTACATGCGTGCGCGCCCCGGTGCCTGGCACCACGTACGACACGGGCAGCTGCGCGGGGAGGCCAGAGGCGCGGCGGCTGAGCACCACCACGAAGCCCCCGGTCTCCGCCCCGTCGATCTCACCGGTCGTCGTGACGCGCTAGGCCACCAGCGCGAGCGCGCGTGCGAGCCGTTGCTTCGAGCGCTCGCCGCCATTCGCGCCTTCGCGCCAGTCGCCCCCTGCACCTCGCTCGCGAGATAGTCGAGGACGCCGCCGGGCTTCGGCAGCTTGTCGTCGAGCACCGCGAGGAGTTTCGTGGCCGAAGGGCGACCTTCGCGCGCGAGCGCATACGCGGCGAACGCCGCCCCTTCGAGGAGGGCGTGGTGGTCGTTGTTCCCAGCGTCGTCGAGGCCCCAGCCGCTCCCCTGGTTGTCGAACCAAAGCTCCTCGGTCCAGGACTCGAGGTAGTCCGCGAGCCCGGCGCGCTCGGACGCGGAGAGCGCGGACCCGCACCAGCCGAGCGCCGCATGGCATCGCCGAACTCGAGGAAGCTGTCGAAGCGCACGTTGAACCCGTCGATCAGCGCTTTTTCCAAGAATACGCGGCTTTCGCGTGCGCCCCGCCACCCGTCGTCTCGCTTGGTGGGGCGCTCGACGTCGAGGCGGGCGAGCAGGCGATGGCGGCGAGCCCGAGCGCGGCGAGCGAGCTCAAGCGACGGAAGAGGCGAGGCGCGTTGGGCATGGCCGCCCCGACGCTCGCGGCGCGATCCGCACGGGCAAGTCGCCGCGCGCGCGGTCGTGACGGCGCTCAGCGATGCCACTCAGCCACGCGACAGCGTCGCGAGGGGACAGCTCAGCCGAGCAGCTGCTCGAGCAGCGCGAAGCTCTCGTCCTCTTCGGGGTCGACGAGGCCGTCGATGGTCACGATCTCGCGGATCGTGTTGAGGAAGAGCTGGCGGTGTGCCTTCGGCACGTCGGTCGGGTCGACCTCCTCCGGGCTTGGCGGCACGGCGAGCCACGCGTCGACCTGCTTCTTCTCGTCGGCGGTAAGCTTGAGCTTGCGCACGAGCTTTTTGACGAACGAGCGCTCCTCGGCCTGGACCTCGAGATCGGCCCACGCAAACGAGCAGACGAAGCGCATGAGCCGCATGCGATCTTCTCGAGACAGCTTATCGAGCATGGCGGCAGCGTAGCCCAACCCTCGCCTCGAGAAACCCAAGAAGTTCGCGGAGAACGCCCCCCCCGAGCGTCGGTCCTCCGGGGGTCGCGAGCGGCAGCTCGGTCGGGTCTGCGGCCCCCGGCACCTCGCGCAGCGCGGTCGGCGGCGCAGGCGGCTTCTCGTTCGACGTCCACGGGTGCGCGAGCGCGACGAGCGCGCCAACCCCGTGGCCGAGCAGAAAGCCTCCGAGCTCATCGTCCCACGAGTGCGCGCCGGAGGCGGTCCGCAGCGCTCCGGTGGCCACCGTCGCGGCCTCCGCGAGCGCGAGGGAGACGACGCGCGCTTCGGCGCCCGACCCCGATCGGAGCGCGTGCACGAGCCGCACGCCTGCGATCGAGGCGATGGTCGAGGTGTGCCCGAACGGGAAAGCGTCGTGCTCGCCCCCGACGCACGAGAGGCCGTCGTAGGCGCGGGGTTGGCAGCGCTCCGTCAGCGCTTTCAGGCCACCCGTGAGTCCGCTCGTCAGCGCGAGCGCCTCGGCCTCGACCAGGCTCGAGCGCATCGCGCGCACGAAGGCCGCCGGATCCCGCTGCTTTTGGTAGAACGCGACCTCGAGCCCGACGCCGCTCAGCATGGCGAGCCCCGTCCCGAAGAACGAGCCGGTGACGTTGCTCTGGCTCGCGTACCGAGCGTCGTGCGGCACCACCGACGCGGGACCCCAGTCGCTCGCCTGCTGCGGGCTCATGTAGGCGGCGAGCGAGAGCAGGCTCGCCGTCGCAAGGGCCACCTCGCCCGCGGGGCTACCGAACGCCCAGCTCGGCCCGTTGGGTGCGGCGACCTCGGTCACCTCGGGCGACGGGACGGTCGAAGGTGGCGCGGCCGGCTCCGCGAGGGCGTCCTCGCTCGCGAAGACCGCGGCGAGCCCTACCGCGAGCCACGACGCGAGGCGGGGGGAACACGTCGTGGGTTCGACGGAGGCATGCACGCTCGAAGCGGTCGCGCCCGACTGGGTCAAGGCGCGCCCACGAGCGCCGCGATCCTGCGCAACCGCCGTTTTCTGTGCCTTCTCGGCGAGGTCGGGCTAAAGGCCCCCCATGTCCATCAGGGCGTGTGTTCTCGGAGCGATCGTCGCCGGCGGCCTCGGTCTTGTCGCCTCGCCGGCCTCGGCCAGCTCTCCCTTCGTCGAGGTGCCTCCCGCCGAGATCCTCGAGGCGTCGCCAGCGTACCGCTACGCCAACATGTCGGACGACGACGCGCTCCGTGAGCTCGAGCGCCGCGGCATTGCGTACGAGCGCCTCGACCGCGTGCCGGGCGTGCGCGCCCCGGTGCGCCTCGCCGGCAAGCTCCACGGCGTGCTGGTCCGCTCCTCGCTCCCGCCGGAGGAGCGAATCGACTCGCCGTTCGAGATCCTCGACGCGCGCCTCGCGTTGACGCTCGACGATTTCACCGCCTTGCTCGAGGCACACGATGTCGTCGAGCTGGTGCACTACACGATGTACCGGCCGAACGTCGCTCCGTCCGGCAGCGTGCCCTCGAACGCCGCGGACGATCACGCGGCCCTGCCCGCGGCCGCGCCGAAGCACGTCCCCTCGAAGGCGGTCCCGTCGAAGGGCTCCGTCGTGCACCATGGCTCCGCGAAGGGCAAAGACGGCGAGGTCGAGAAGCCCGCGGCGGAGGCGAAGCCCGCGGCGGAGGCGAAGCCCGCGGCGGAGGCGAAGCCCGCGAGCGCGACGAAGCCCGAGAAATCGGAGAAATCCGAGAAGACCGCGAAGGCTGACAAGGCGCGCAAGAAGGGCAAGAAGAAGAAGGGCGAGGGCAAGGACGGCGCTCGCACGGCCGCGAAGATCAAGGGTGCGAAGGAGAAGGAGCGCGACGGTCGCGTCGCGAAGGCCACCCGCACGACCAAGACCTCGCCCCAGGAGGCCGCGAAGGCAGGCGAGGGGCCCGGCAAGTCCGCGCCGGTGGCGGTCGCCGCCAACGAGCGTCGCGCCGCTGCGCCGTCCGAGGCTGCCCCGGCTGCGGCTGTCCCGGCTGCGGCTGTCCCGTCCGCGGGCACGCCGCCCGTGGTCGCGCTGTCGAAGGGGGTCGGCGCCGAAGGAGCCGTCACCTCGAGCGGCGTCGAGCCGAGCGCGGGTGAGGTCACGTCGACCGACGGCGCCTCTAAGGCGACGAGCGCAGAGAAGCCTCGCAAGCGCCGCGCGCGCCATGACAAGGCCACGAAGGGCCGTCGCGCTGCCCGCGAAGACAGGGCCGAGAAGGCCGAGACGGCCGACGCGAAGGGCGACAAGGCCGACAAGGCCGACGCGAAGGGCGACAAGGCCGACAAGGCCGACAAGGCCGACAAGGCCGACAAGGCCGACAAGTCGGACGCGAAGGGCGACAAGGCCGACAAGGCCGACAAGCCTGCCGCGAAGGGCGAGAAGGCCGACAAGGCCGACAAGTCGGACGCGAAGGGCGACAAGGCCGAGAAGCCTGCCGCGACGGGCGAGACGAGCTCCGATGCCGCGCGGCGGACCTGGGCGCCGCCGGGAACGCGACATCCCGCCGGGCTCGCCATCGACGTCGGGGCGCTTCGCAAGAGCGATGGCACGTGGCTCCAGGTCGCCGAGCACTTCGGCGGCGCCATCGGCGCGCCCACCTGCGGCGACCGCGCCAACCCTCCCCAGTCGACCGAGGGGCGCGAGCTCTGGTCGATCGTGTGCGAGTCACGCGACGCCGGCCTCTTCAGCTACGTGCTGACGCCGAACTACAACGCCGCGCACGCCGACCATTTCCACATGGAAATCAAGCCCGGCTCGCGACTCGTCCTCTTCCACTGACGCGCGCAGCGACGCGAGGGAGGGGTCTCCTGACGGCGTGCGCCGCTCGCTCGAGGTCGGCGCGCCGCCTGTTTCTTGAGTTGCCCCGACCGCGGGCCTACCATCCGCTCTTCGGAGGTCTCCCATGAAGCTTCGTCCTTTCCTTGGTGTGCTCGGTGCTGCGGTCCTCTCGTCCTCGAGCGCGCTCGCGTTCGACATCGTCACGATCGGCGCCGGCGCGCAGTTCCAGGCTGGCGCGGTCGGCCTCATGAAGCCGGACGATCAGACGGCGCCGAGCCCCATCGGGCCTGAAGACTACCCGGGCTTCGCGGGCCTCAGCCTCGGCGGCGGCGGCTTCGTCGACGTGCGCTTCCTCCACGTCGTCGGCATCGAGTTCGGCGTGCTGCACATGACCGACCGCGGCGCGGCGGAGATCAAAATCTCGGATGCCGTGGGGAACACGATCTCGAAGTTCGACGTCAAGCTGAAGCAGAACGCGCTCCACATGCCGCTCTACTTGAAGGGCGCGATCCCGACCGGCGTCGCCAACATCGTCGGCTTCGTCGGCCCCGAGTTCGTGGTGCCGCTCGCGAGCTGCAAGGCGGACGCCGCCGATCGCTTCACCAACCCCGACTGCGCGGCCGAGATCGTGCCTGACGCACAGTTTCCTAACGCGACTGGAAACTACGGAATTCGCACCAAGTCGAGCGTCCTCGTGTCAGGCGGCATCGGCTTCGAGTTCAAGCTGCCGATCCCGGCCGTCGACATCCGCATCCCCTTCAGCATCCGCGTCGCCGGCGACCCGAAGCCGAGCGAGAAGCGGATCGAGCGCGAGTTTCACGAGGGCGGCCGCGTCGAGTACCAGACGAACTGGCAGCTTCAGGGCCACGCGAACCTCGGCGTCGGCGTCTACTTCTGACGGCGCACGGCCGCGCTCGCGCGTGGCCTCGCCTTGACGAGGATCAAGGTGTGGCCGACGCGCCGTTCTTCGCGCGGACGGCCGCTCATCTCGTACCTTAGAGGTCCACGCCCCGATGCTCCGACGCACACTCCGCGCGTTCGCCGCGCTCGCGCTGGCTGCCGTCTCCGCGGGCTGCGAGCCCTTCGCCGTCACCTACGACGCCGCGCGCGAGGACGTGCCGGTGTTTCGGCGCTCCACCGTGCTCGAGCCGGGAGATCCGGGGACGCCGGCCGAGCTCCGCGTCGTCGCCTGGAACATCAAGTACGGGGCCGGTCGCATCCCCTTCTGGTTCGACTGTTGGGGTGACCGCGTGCAGATGTCGAAGGCCGAGGTCGACGAGAACCTCTCCAAGCTCTACGCGCACCTGAGAGAGCTCGACCCGGACGTCCTCTTGGTCGAGGAGATCGAGGTCAACTCGCGGCGCTCGGCCTACGTCGACATGGTGCGAGGGATCCTCGAGAACACGCGCCTCAACTACGCGGCGTACTACGAGACCTGGAACAGCCAGTACGTCGCCTCCGAGGGCGTCGGCCGCATCAACCTCGGGAACGCGATCTTCTCCAAGTACCCGATCCGTCGCGCCGAGCGCATCCGCCAAGAAGACCGCACCGATCAGGGCGGGCTCACCAAGTACTTCTACCTTCACCGCGCCGTCGGGCGCGCCGAGCTCGAGCTGCGTCCGGGCGAGCGCGCCGTCGCCCTCGTCGTGCACACCGAGGCCTACGACAACGACGGCACCAAGCAGCGCCAGATCCAGCAGATCCGCGAGCTGGTCGCAGCCGAGACCCTGCCCACCGTGCTCGGCGGCGACTTCAACGAGCTCCCGCCCGTCGCGGTGCGACTGGAGGGATTCCCCGACGAGCGCGACGAGGCGGTGTGCAGCGAGGACTTTGTGCAGCCGCCGTACACACCGCACGTGATGCAGCCGTTCTATGACGAGCTCGTCCCCGCGCTCGCGCTCGAGCGCTACGGGACGACGGAGGCCGAGCAGTCCCGCTACTTCACGCACTCGGTCCTCGGGCCGGACGACGTGAACGACGAGGGCCAGAGCGGCGACTGGAACCGCACGCTCGATTATTTGTTCGCGACGACGTCGACGAGCTGGGTGCCCGGCTCGACCGACGTCGTGCAGCGCAAGGGCCAGCGGCTCGGTGGAGACGCGGGGCTCGGGCCGGTCATCGTCTCGGACGTGCTGCGCCTGTCCGACCACGCCCCGGTGATCGGGACCTGGAGGCTCACGCCATGAGGCTCGCGCCCTACGCCGCCGCGCTGGCCCTGTCCCTCGCGTCGTCCTTCGCTGCGGCGGAGCCCATGCCTGCGCGCGAGACCGCCGACGTCTTGCCCCCAAAGAGCTTCGAGATCGGCGTCTTCAGCCCCGCGCGGATTGGCCTGCCGCACGTCGAGCTCGAGGTGCACCCGCTCGCGGCGCTGGTGGCCCCTCACGTCGACGCACGCTTTTGGCTGCGTCGCCCCGCGTCGCTCGGCGACGTCCGGTTCTCGTGGGTCCTGGGCCTCGCGGTGCCGACGCCCGCGCTCCGGCTCGCGAAGCCTCTCGGGCTCGCGGGTGATCTCGTCCCGTCTTGCAAGGTCGCGGCCGTCGAGCCCAACGCCGCGCGCTGGTGTCAGGAGTCCGGCTGGGTGGTCGCGCCGAAGCTCGCGCTCTGGATGTCGAAGGGCGTCGTGCGCGGAGGCGAGGAGCGCGGCGTCTTCACGATGCTCGCCGAGGCGACGAAGGGCCTCGTCGTCGCGGGCGAGGCCGCGCGACCGCTCGACGCGTGGGCCCCGGTCACGACGCAGCTCGCCCCCTATCTCGGCGGCTTTCGCGCCGACCTCCGCGCGCGCTACGACCACGCCGTGCTCGACGGCCTCCGTCTGCGCGGAGAGCTCGGAGCGACCTGGATCGGCCGCCCCGCCGACGATCCGCTCTCGCCGCTCTTCCTGATGGCGTACGTCGGGGCGGACGTGCGCACGAGTCCGCACACCCGCATCACCGCGGGCGTCGTCGCGTGGAACGCCGACAAGCACGAGCGCGTCGTCGTGACCAACGCCGACGGCTTCGCCGAGGTCTCGTACGTCCGGTCGTACGAGCTGTGGCCGGCCGTGGACTTCGTCTGGCGGTATTAGGCGCCGCTCGGGGTGTGAGCGGCGGGGCCGTCGTTGGCCGCGCCGCTCCGATGCTTACGCACAAAGTCGTGCGTTCTGCTTCGGTCCTCGAGTCCGCGTGAGGCCAAGACGGTCCTCCCCTTCGCGATAGTTGCGGCGCTCTTGAGAGCAACGCCTTCACTCACAGACGTAAGACGAGACCGTCATCGTAACGAGCTTGTCGGCCCCGCAACCGGTTTCACCCGTGAGGGTAATTGTTGAACCGTCGGCACTGATGGTTGCGGTGCGCCCCTGCATCGCGCCTGTCTCCTTCAAGTCGGCGAGCGGTTTCAGTTCGACGCCGCCCACGTCGAGCACCCTTGCTTCGACGCCGACGTGCGAAGCATCACAGATAGCGGTCGTCGTGCCGCTCTTCGAGCACGAGCCAGTCATGACCGCATCCGACTTCGAACCTTTCGCCTTCCAAGTAGGCTTCGGCATTGCCCCCGCTTTGCACTGAAACGTAGTGACACTCACCGTCACGAGCTTGTCGGCGCCGCAACCGGTTTCACCCGTGAGGGTAATTGTTGAACCATCGGCACTGATGGCTGCGGTGCGCCCCTGCATCGCGCCTGTCTCCTTCAAGTCGGCGAGCGGCTTCAGTTCGACGCCGTCCACGTCGAGCACTCTCGCTTCGACCCCAACGGAGGCCGCGTCGCAAACCGCCGTCGTCGTGCCGCTCTTCGAGCACGAGCCAGTCATGACCGCCTCCGACTTCGTGCCCGTTGCGACCCAACTATAACCAGGACCGAGATTTGCCTGACACTTGGCGGACACGCACGTCTCGTT
>VGRJ01000038.1 GCA_016875405.1 Deltaproteobacteria bacterium
GATGCGTGGATCGTACCCGGCCCGTTCGCGCGCGGCGCCTGGGTGGTGCAGGCGAGCGGTGCGGCGCCCCCCGTGGAGGAATAATGATGTGGGTCGCCCTACTCTCGTCGGTTGTGGCCCGTCGATGTGCACGTGCTGGCGCTCGACGGCGCGTAGGTGCGAGGCACCGGCGGGATGCTCGCGTTTCACGCGCTCCCGCTGCCGACGCCGGCGGAGGTGAAGCGGGTGGCGGCGCGGATGCACGGGCGGCTCGCGCGTCTCTGCGCGAAGCACGGCGTGGCGGGGGTGGCGCAGAGGCGAAAGTATGAGTCTTCGATGCAACATGGCTGCAAGAAGGTCGAGCTTCGCGTAGCTCTGTGCCGAGATAACGAGCCACATTCGTGTCGACGGGTGCCCTGGGGCGCACATGCAACCGAGTTGCGAGTCTCCGCGACCTCGGATACCTTCAGGGCGCATGCGTCTCAAGCTTCACGACCACAGCCACGCGTGCGATTGCGCTGCCCATCGAGCCCCAAAGGCCACGGCTCCGAACGCCAGCATGTGGTCCGCGATTCTGCCCGTGCTCGCTTGCGCCGTTTGCCCAGCTTGCCTGACGACGTACGCGAAACTGTTCTCCGTGCTCGGCGTCGGGTTCGGGCTGAGCGAGTTTCACCACCTAGTGCTTCTCGTCGTCGCGATCAGTGCGTCCATCGGCGTGAGCGCCTGGCGCTCCTGGCGTACGCGGCGCGTGTGGCCGATCGCCATCGCGCTCGCGGGCTCCGCGCTCGTCGCCACCGGGCACTTTGGGGGAGACCTCCACGCGGTTGAGTGGGCAGGCGTGCTCCTGCTGCTCGTCGGTGGCCTCACCGAGCATTTCCGGCTGCGTCGGCAGCAAGCGTCGCTGGTGCCGTCGGCCGCGTAGAACAGCACGGCGGCCGTCGTTCATCCCGAGCCGAGGGTCTCCTCGAACGCGAAGACGCGGCCCGTTGGCGGACCGACCAGCTCCCCGTCTCGCATCGCGATCCGGCCGCGAAGAAGCGCAGCCACGGGGAACCCTACGACCTCCATTCCATCGAAGGGGGTCCACCCGCAGGCCGAACGCATCATCGCGTGCGTCAAGTGCACGCGCCGCTTGAGATCCACGACCGTGATGTCAGCATCCGCTCCGACGGCGATGCGTCCCTTTCGAGCGATGCCGTAGACGCGCGCCGGCCCACTCGCCACGAGCTCGACCAGCCGAGACAACGACAGACGGCCCTCGTGGACGTGGGTCAGCATCACCGGCAAGAGGGTCTGTACGCCCGGCATGCCGGAAGGAGACGCCGGGTATGGGCGAGCCTTTTCCTCGCGCGTGTGGGGGGCGTGGTCGGAGCCGATGACATCGACGAGACCGACGCGCACGGCGTGCCAGAGGGCCTCGCGGTGGCGCGCCTCCCGGATGGGCGGGTTCATCTGCGCCAGCGTGCCGAGGGTCTCGTAACAGCCCGGCGCGCTCAGCGTGAGATGTTGTGGCGTGACCTCGAACGTTGCGAGGTCACGATGCTCTTCGAGCAGGTCCAGCTCCTCGGCCGTGGTCACGTGGAGGATGTGCACACGGCGACCGAAGCGCCGGGCGACGCGCAGGCATCGTTCGGTCGCGCGCTCTGCGCTGCGCTCGTCGCGCCACACCGGATGAGCCTCAACGCGGGTCCCGGGTGCCTCGACGAGGTGACGCCGCGCGCGCAGACGGGCCTCATCCTCTGCGTGAACGGCGACCCGCCGCCGGCCGTGGCGCATCACGTCGGTGAGCGCCGCCTCGTCGTCCACGAGCAGGCTGCCGGTCGAGCTCCCCATGAACAGCTTGACTCCGGCACAACCCGGCAGGCGCTCGAGCGAGGCGAGCGCCTCGGCGTTCGCCTCGGTCGCACCGACGAAGAACGCGATGTCGGTCGACGCGCGACCGGGGACCCGTGCGAGCTTGTCGGCGAGGGCTTCGGGTGAGGTGGTCGGCGGCACCGTGTTGGGCATCTCGAGCACGGTCGTGACACCCCCAAGGAGCGCCGCCGCCGTCCCCGATGCGATCGTCTCCTTGTGCTCCAGACCGGGCTCGCGAAAGTGAACCTGTGAGTCGATGATGCCGGGCAGCACGTGCAGCCCGTGAGCATCGAACCTCTCCGCGGCGACCCTGCCGCTCAAGGGCCCGAGCTCGGCGATCCTTCCGTCTCGAACGCCGAGGTCCGTCTCGAGCGCGCCCCAGGGCGTGACGCACGTGCCTCCGGTCACGACGAGGTCGAAGTCTCGCGAAGCGGGTCTCACGAGCTGGCCTCAACAGGTTGTCGTGCGGTTGCGCCGACCCGTGCCGCCGGCGCGTTCAGCAGCCCGTCCAAACTCGAGCGAAGCTGCTCAACGAGCGCGACCGGCATCCCGCGGGTGATGACCATGACGCGAGACGACCGGTCCTCGCTCGGCCAACGCGGCATCGGGTAGGTCGGGTAGACGACGTGCTGAACTGCTTGCACGACGACCGGCCCATGCTCGTCTTCTACACGCAGCAGGCCCTTCACGCGGAGCAGGGTCTCGCCATGGAACTGGCTCACCATCGAGAGCCAGTGCGCGACCGAGCGAAAGTCGACGGCGCGATCCGCGCGCACGGAGAACGACCGAACCTCGTCGCTGCCATGGGATGGGCCCGAGCTCGCGACGTCGAGCCGCGACGAGACGGTGGACGGCGTCCACTCGAGAATCGGTCGCCAATCGAGGACGCCGCGTTCGGCCAAGAAGAGTCGCGCCTGCGGGTTCAGCTCTCGCGCCGCCGCGCGTGCGGCGCAGAGCGCGCGCTCGCCAACGATGTCCACCTTGGTGATGACGAGGTCATCGGCGAGGAGTACCTGCTTCTTCGCCTCATCGTGACGCCCCAGGGTCGTCGGGGCGTGCTCGCCGTCGACCGCGGTCACGACGGCGTCGAGGTGGTAAAGCCGTGCCAGCTCCGGGTGACGCACGAGCGTCGCGACGATCGGGGTCGGATCTGCGAGCCCCGTCGTCTCGATAAAGACGCGGTCGAAGCGCGCCTCAACGCCCGATTGCGCGAGCAGCGCGTCCACGAGGTCTCCCCGCATCGAGCAACAGACGCAGCCGGAGTCGAGGAGCAGCACGTCCTCGCGCACCTCCTTGACCAGCAGATGGTCTAGCGGCACCGCCCCGAGCTCGTTCACCACGACCAGGGCGCGCGCGAGCATCGGCCCCCGCAGCGCATGATTCAGCAGCGTCGTCTTGCCCGAGCCGAGGAACCCGGTGAGGATGGTGATCGGGACCGTCATCGGCCAGCGCACCGTCGCACAGATGCAACTCGGTTGCAAGACGGATGGCCTTGCGGTAGAAGCGTCGCGATGAAAGTCCCTCTCGAACCGTCATCGACCGCCCCGAATCGAACTTCGGGAGTCTACCTGAACGTCGGCCCGGTCGACGAGCGCGAAGGTGGGCGTGTCGTTCGTGCCGGCGTGCTGGCGCTCGCGGATGGCCTGGTGGCGCCGCGCTCCTTCTGGGAGCTGCTCCAGGTGCTCGCTGTTCGCGCCGAGTGGCTGCGCGCGACATTCGCGCTCACGAGCACGCAAACGTGCTTCGGCGTCGCGCGCTCCGACGGTGTATCGCCCGTCGCAGGACTCCGGGGCACGTTGCAGTCGACGCCGCGACCGACGTTGCTCGTCGCCGGTAAGAACCTCGTTTCCGAGGAGACGCTCGAGTCGGACCTTGCGGCGTGCTTCTCGACGGCCCTCGGACTGCGCGACGACGATCCGTTCCCTCACCGGCAACCGGGAGATCGTTGGCTCTCCTTCTTCTGGGAGCGCGCATGCTGAGCACGCAGACTCGTAACCTGTCGACCCTCCGGCGAGCCGACGCGGAGGCGGAGGCCAGCGAGCGACTCGCGCACGGCGAGGTCAACCTCGTGTCGTGGCATCGCGAGCTTCCTCTTGGCCTCGACGCGCAGCTCGTGGAATGGGCGGAGCGCTTTCCCGCCAAGTTCGACGAGGTGGTGGCCATGCCGAACTACGATCTCTCGGCGGCCACACGCGGTCTCGCCGAGCCGGCGCGTACGTGGCTGACGTTGGACGTCGCCGGCCTCATCGCCCGTCTTTCGCTCCTCGCGGACGCTCGCCGCTTGCGGGTCTCGCTCGGCGCAGTCCGTACGGACCAATGCCGCAAGTTCCACGTCGACTACGTTCGATACCGTCTCATCACGACGTACGTGGGGCCCGGTACGGAGTGGGTCCCCGACGCAGCGGTACGTCGCGAAGCGCTCGACCATCCACCGGACTGTCCGTGCGATGCGAACAAGGAGATCGTCCAAGATGCCTCTGCGATCCGTCATGCGGTGCCGGGCGAGGTCATCGTGATGAAGGGCGCCCTTCATCGGAACCATCACGGCGCGGTTCACCGCTCGCCGCCGATCGAGGGCACCGGCCGAGTCCGCGTCGTGCTGGTCGCGACCACGGTTGACCGCTCGTGAGCGCTCCTCATCATCTGTTCGTATGCACGTCGTGCCGGCAGACGGGTGAAGGTAAGGAGCCTCGCGAGCTGCGCGCGGGTGCACGGCTCTTTCGCAACCTGAGCGAGCGCTTCGCGAGCTGGGCCCGGCGCGAAGGCTTCGTGATCCTACCGACCGAGTGCCTGAGCGTCTGCCCGCGCCCGTGTGGCATCGCTATGCGAGCGCCGGGAAAGTTTACGTACGTCTTCGGCGACCTCAAACCAGGGGAGGCCGAAAGCGCCGTCATCGAGTGCGCGGCGCTTTACCGCCGAGCCCCTACCGGTTTCCTCCCGAGGGAAGACCGTCCGCACGTGCTGCGCGCCGGCATTCTCTGTCGCGTCCCTCCGCTGGAGAGCCCATGACCGGCCTGTCGGTGCTGCTCCTCGGGATCGGGCTCGGTCTTCGCCACGCCACCGACGCCGACCACGTGCTCGTCGTCTCCGCGCTCGTTCAGCGAGAGCCCGGGGTGTTGAGGGCGCCCGCATCGCGGCGCTCTGGGGCGCTGGGCACACCGTCGCGTTCCTCGCGTTTGGGCTGCTCATCGTGCTCGCCGAGGTGCGCATCCCCGAAGCCTTCGAGCGAGGAGCGGAGCTGCTCGTAGCACTGATGCTCGTTGGCTTCGGCATCTGGCACCTCGTGCGAAGTCGCGGGATCAACGGCGGCGCGGTTCAGCCCTTGGTAGCCAGCGCGTCGACGCGACCGCTGGCGCTCGGCCTGGTTCTCGGGCTCGCGGGCTCGGCCGGGATCGCGCTGCTCGCAGCAACCACGGTCGGCTCGCGTCTGCTCGCAGTCGTGTACCTGGGGCTCGTTGCGCTCGGGACCGTCATCGGTATGGTCGCCCTGACCGTCTTGATGTCGCGCCCCATCAGCTGGACGATGCGCCGAGAGGGGCGTCTGCGAAGCGCCATCACCGTGCTCGCCGCGATGCTCAGCATCGGCTTGGGGCTCGCGGTGTTGCTGCGAGTGGCGGCCTCGGGGGGGGGGCGCCATGATCCTGTCCGATCGCGACCTTCGTCAGAGGCTGCGCGACCGTTGCATCGTCGTCGAGCCGCTCGCCGATCTCGAGCTCCAGCTTCAGCCCGCCAGCATCGACCTGCGTCTGGGCCGCCAGTTGCGGCGCGCGGTCAGGGCCTCCGAGGACGTCGAGGAGCTCTCCGAGGGCGTCGACTTTGTCCTGGGTCCGGGCGAGTTTGCGCTCGGGACGACGCTCGAGCGCGTGCACGTTCCAAATGACCTCGTCGCTCGCGTCGAGGGTCGCAGCAGCATCGGCCGGCTCGCGATCCTGGTTCACGCCACCGCTGGTTTCATCGACCCCGGGTTCGAGGGCGAGAGTACCCTCGAGCTCTCGAACCTCGGGCCGACGCCAGCGTCCCTGCGGGTCGGGTCCCGCATCTGACAATTCGCCTATCGCATGCTGACGAGCCCCGTCGGGCGCCCCTACGGTCCGGCGCGCGGGAGCAAGCATTCGTCCCCGCGGTTCGGACCACGCGGCGTCGGCTCCACCCTTGCCACCGGTGCTACGTCGACGGTCGCGATAGCTCCGGAGCCCGCGCCGCGTCGGTCAGGGAGTGAACAAGACGTCGCATGGCGCGCCGTGACTCCCGCGCACACTTCGCGACTGTGATGTCATGGGTGGCGCAGCATCGAGCCGCCGCTACGCTCTCGCCCGGAACGGAACAGGCGCGAATCATGAGTGATGGGACGCGACGGGCTCCTCGACGCGAACGTCGATGCGTGCGTGGCACAGGCCTTGCTGGCCTTGGCGCTGTCGTGCCACAACCGGTGAACTTCCGCACTTTGATCACCTCGTTCTTCGGCTCGCCTCGATGCAATCCTTCTTCGCTCGTGAGGCCCAAACGAATCGCGATGACCGCGCGCTCGTCGCTCGTCGCGCTTTCGCTCGCGCTCGCGGCCTGCGGCGGCATCAACTTCGGCTCGAGCGACGGTGGCCAGCGCGGCTGCAGCGTTGACGGTGGCGCGAACGAAGGCGTCAAGCAGCCTGGCAACCAGCCCGGCGGCGTCGATCTCGCGTACGGCGACCTCGCGGTGGCCCCCGACGGAAGCTTCGTCGTCTTCGAGCAAGACGCGCGGCTCGCGGTGGCCTGGACCAAGAGCGGCGTCGTCGAGGTGCTGCCCGTGGCATTGCCGAGCCGGCTTGCGTTCGCACAAGCGGCGCATGTCGTCTACGTGAGCTCGACCTTCGACGGCGCCGTGCATGCGATCGACGTCGACGCGGGCGAGACACTGTGGGCCGCTCCGGTCGGCGCGCTCGACGATGGCTTCCTCGCGGTGACCGAAGACGATGCGCACGTGGCCTTCGCGGCCTCCCGCACGCTGTGGGTGCTCGAGGGTAAGGACGGTCACGTCGTGAAGAAGGTCGCGCTCGAGAGCCCGGTGGTCGACCTCGAGATTCTGCCCGACGAGCGCCGCGTCCTTGCGGTCGAGATGCACGTCTTCGCGCCGAATGCGGAGTTGGATCGCGGGGCTCCCGTCGCAACGACGCGCATCGACGTGCTCGATCTCGAGACGGGCGACCTGCGCGTGCTGTCGGTGCCGAACTGCAGCGACGACGTCGTCGTCACCGGCGACGGAAAGCGCGCGTTCCTCGCGCCGACGTTCTGCCCGAAGGATCCCATCAGCGTCATCGAACTCACAGCAGGCAAGGAGTCGTTCGTGAAGAACCTGCCTGGCTTCGGCCCGGTCGTGCTCGCCCCCGATGGCAACACCGCCGTCGGCTTCTTCGACGCAAACCAGGTCGACGCGGCGCTGTTCGACGACCCGTCCGCGATCCCGCCGAAGGGCGCCTTTCACCTCATGGTGATCGAGCCCGCTAAGCTCACCTACGCCTTCTACGAGTACGGTCCGGTCTGGCCGCGCTACGCTACGACGCCCAACGGCAAGCTCCTGCTCGTCGACGACGATCTCGGCTCGACGCCGGCGCGGCTCTTCGACCTCGAGACGCGCGCCTTCGAGGCGATCGAGGGCCCTGCGCTCGGCTTCGAGCAGCTCGCGCTGTCGAGCGACTCGCGGCACGCCTACGTGCTGTCGAAGCTCGAGTCGCCAAGGCGTCGGCGCGGGCGCGGACGAGCAGGGCGCGCCACCACGGCCGCGCTGAACGAGCACGATCTCTACGACCTCGACCTCGCTGCTGCGAAGGCGAGCCCGCTGCCCGTGGGGTTCCGGCCGTGGAACGTGAACATCGCCCCCGACGATCGCTCGCTCTTCCTTCGCAAGGATGACCACGACCTGTGCGTCTTCTCGCTCGAGACGCTCTCCTGCGAGCGGAACCTCGTGCTCACCATCGGGCTTTGACGCCTCGCGGCCACGTGAGCTCTCGGCGCCGCCGCCGAAGGCAACGGCAGCTCGCCGCCGATGACGAGGGCTGCCGCAAGGCTGGCGGAAAACGTTCGGAGTCGGCTACGCGACCTTACGGATTCTTCAACACCATCACTGCGGGCTTCGGCAGCGCCTTCCCGTCCGTAATCACGACATAGGCGAGCTGAAAGTCGAGGTCGCCGGTGGGAACGAGAAACACGAAGTCGTCGATGTATCCCTCTTCTCCTGCGGTCATCGCGGTGCCGTCGGGCCACAGCACCGTTAGGTCGTGGGCCGTCGTCTCCCAATCCGTGAAGTCCACCCGCGCCGCGTCACCGCTGCGCGCGCCATCACCGTAAAACACGCGCTTCGGTCCCAGAAATGGCAAGGGCGAGCCGCTTAACGCCCCAGTACGGTCCGACGGATCGCCATGGTACATCTTGTAGCGTACGCCGCCGACGTGCACCGGAGCTGGAGCCTGAACCTTCTCGATGGCCGCCGGACAGCCGTCGCCGCGCAGCTCCGGCTCCCACTGGGTGCCGTCCCACACTGCATAGGCTTGGTTCGCGAACCCTGAGTAGCCGCAGGCACCCCCCTGATCGACGGTGAAAAACATGAACGTTCCCGCCGCGCCGTCCCATCGCCAGTCGTCGAGGGTTGGGTAACCGATCTTGAATTGACGGATGTTGGCGACCTTGGGGACTGCATGCTCGGTATCGCCGGTGACACCCAGCTCGACGCGGTATGGGCAGCCACCGTCCGCCGCGTAGTCCGACGAGGTCTTGCACACCGTCGCCGTGCCGGTGTTGAAGTCGACACCCGTGTAGCCGTCCGCCGATCCCACCGACAAGATGCGGGCATGCCCGTCGGAGCCGTTCGACTCGAAATAGAGACGCACGCCGCCTGACCGCAGCGGCACCGCCTGGCCGGTCATGATGTCGCCGAGCACCGACGTCTTGGGGTTGGGGGTCACCAAGCCGGACCCCGACGGGTAGTTCGTCAACGGGTACCAGGTCGTCGTGTCCGATGCCGAAATCGCCTTCGTACCGGTCGCGACCGCCAGCGACTGGCCGGAGTACACCGTGCTCATCGTCGTGCCGTAGTAGAGCTGGACCTTGCCTGCCAACGCCGTCCCCGCATCGGCTCCGAGTGTGAGGCCCCAGATCTTGGCATTGCCATCCGACACGATCTGCGCGAGCGACGCGTACGTGTGGCCAGTGCCCATCAGTTGCCACGTCTCCTCGGGGGTCGTGAGCGTCGCCGAGACCGTGTCGGCCGGCGTCACGCAAGCGGCGTCGGCGCAGGCCTCCACCGTCACGGTGTACTCGGTGGCGCTTTGGAGCTCACCGATCGTCGCTGGGCTCGCGTCCGCCTGCCCGGACGCCGTGTGCACCGCGTTGCTCGCTGTCCATCGGATGTGGTGAGCGCCGGGCGCCGCCCACGTCACGGACACTCGGGTACTTGAATCAACCCCGGCAACCTTCGACGGAGCCGGCGCCACGGTCGCGCTGAGCTCGATCGGAGCCTCGCCGGCCTTGGGCGTCGCATCGGACGCGCACGCCGGCAAGAGCGCCAAGCCAAGCCAAAGCCCTACACTGCGCATGAGTACCTCGTGCATTCCGTCGCTTGGGTCACCAACATCGTAGAAAAGAGTATCCCCCTGCAGACGCTGCCTCAACCCTGCCGAGGAGCCTCGCACAGGTGGCCGCGAAGCACGCTCTCCCTTGAGTGTCACCATGTGCCACGTGACACGCCGTGAAGCGAGCCGACGTGTCCTAAGTGCAGGTGATTCATAGGGATTTCGACGGTCTCGCCGCGGCACGAATGGTGCAAGGAGAATGGTCAGGACAGACTCCCTGCCGCCCCAACGCTCTGCGATGCCGGCGGCGTTGATCGACTTGAAGCGAGGAACTCAAATGAACAGACAAGCCGCATGTGTGGTCGCCGTGTCGTTCGTGGCATGCCACGGAGCGCCCGAGGCGCCCGTCGAAGGCAGTCATGATCTCGCCACGAGCTTGGTCACCGCGTCACCCGCGGTCCCCGAGTTCCCCGAGAGCTGCGTAAGCTCCACGCCGACGGGCAATGGGTTGCCCTTTCGAATGGCAAAGGGGCTCTCCGCCGCAGGGTATGGCCTCAACACCAACGACGACGGCGTGCAGAACTACGGTGAGGTCGCCGTGGACTGTGGCGGCGCGGGCGCCACGGCCTGTACCGACGTCGCCCTCGACGTGCAGATCAACACCGACGTGCTCCTCGACCCGAAGCGCTACGCCGGCTATCACATTCACCTCGCCACCGGGACGCTCAACGGCCACATCTTTCAGCTCACCTATCCCGAACCGAAGCAGGCGGGGCTCAGTCGCAGCAATGCCGGCATCGTGACGCAGTGGCCGACGCATATGGGGCACCCGCATGGCCCGAACGAGCCGCCGTACGTGATGAACGACTTGGGCTTCGGGCAGGAGCTCGGCGCCACGGCGATCGCGGTTCAAGGCGTCTCTGGCGGCCACCCGTACGTCACGAGCGCGCAGCTCGCGGTGCTCGCCTCGCGTTACCTGCGCCAGCGCGGGCTCGACACGATCGTCGTCGCTGGCGGCTCCTACGGTGGCGCGAGCTCGCTTGTCGCCGCGGCCGCCTATCCCGAACACTTCGACGGCGCTGTATCGTTTCACGCGCCTTATGACGGGCGGGCGTTCCTGGCCATGTCGGAGCTCGGCGGCTTGCGTTCCGCCGCTGGCGGTCTGCCGGTCGTTCACCCGCTTCATTATTCGGCTCGCGACGCGCTCGAGATGGCGACCGCGCAAGCGGGGCTGAGCGTCGACTCCATGGACTTGACGCGCCTCGGTAACGCCATCGTGCCGACGATCGTGCTCCTCGGTGAGGTCGACACGGTGTGGTACCCGGGCTGGCGTGTCGCACAGGACGAGCTGCGCATGGCCGCCGAAGGCATCGATTGGGTGCGAATCAAGAACATCCCCGAGGCTGGGCACGGCGGCATCGAGACGGAAGCGGCGGCGTACGCCGCAATCGAGGAGCTCTTCACGATGATCGATGAGCGGCGCGAGAGCGGCCTAGTCAATGAGCCTGCGCACTGCGCGCGGCCACGCTCGCGCGCGAAGGACTACGACGCGGTGCTGCGCGCCCGGCCCCGGCTGTTGGCCTCGCCCGCGATGGAAGAGCTCTGGTCCGACGTCACGCTCATCGAACCGGGCCACACGAACAGCGCGACGTTCACCGCAGGAAACATTCTGTACACAGGGAGCCTGCAGGGCTTCGTCACACGACGCAGCTGGCAGAAAGGCAGCTTCGTCACCGAATGGTCCGTGCCCGTGGGGCGTCAGGTCGAGTCCGTCGAGCTCGCTGGCGACAGGCTCATCGTGGGCAGCAAGCGCGGCATCACCGTCATCGAGGCGAAGTCGGGGACCATCGTGCGCGAGAGCACCGACCTCGGCAGCGTCTCCGATGTCGAGGTTGGCGACATCCTCCCCGCCGTGCCTGGGCTCGAGATCGCCGCGAGGGTCGACCAAGACATTCTGCACGTCGAGTCGCTGAGCTCTGGAGAGCGCCTGTCGCACACGGTCATCGGTACGGGCGGCGCCATGCGCTTCGTCTCCTACGGCGGAGCGCCGCGCCTGTTCGCGCCGGTCGCCCGTGGTCACGTCGTGGGCTTCGAGTTCGTCAAAAGCGACGCCGGGGAATGGCTGCCCGAGGCGACGTGGCTCTCCGCGTATCTCCAGCACGAGGTCAGCGCGATCGCCTTGCTCACGACTGCGGACGGAAGCAAGCGCCTCGTGGCGGGCGGAGAGTTGCACGACAAGCTGCACGTCTTGGGAGAGCAGGGGGAAATTGAGTCGTCGATGACGCTCCCCATCGGCAGCGTTGACGCGATTGCAGACTTGGGTCCGGCGAGGCTGCTCGTCGGCGGCTGGGGCGGGATCGCCGCTGTCGACGTGAGCGTCGGTGCCGCGCAAATCTGGTCGACGACCCGCGGTTCGCACGTCGCCGCCATCGATGTCGACCAGGATGGCCGCCCCGAGGTGCTGACCTTCGAGCGAAGCTCCGGGCACGCTCCGGCCATCACGCTGCATGACGCGCACGGCCAGACGCTCTGGGAGACACGCGGCCGCGATACCTCTCCAGCGATGGACGTGAGCTTCATCGACAACTCCGGGCAGTGGGAGCTCTCGGTGATGAATCACGGGTGGAGCGTCGACCGATTCGACCTTTTGAGCGGGGCTCCGCTCGGGAGCACTGGCTCGCTGCGGCCCTCGTTTGCTGTGATGCCGCCGCGCCGTCTCGTCCGCGACGCAACCGCGGCTGTGCCACGCTACGAAGCCTTCCTGCATCACGGCGACGTGCTCGGCGAGGGCCCGGGGGCGATTCGCGTCGGCACCCGCTGCGGCGCGTGGGTCGCATCGCACTCGATCGACGATGAGCAGTTGACGCTGCTCGCTTCGACCGACCGCGTTTTCCAAAACTGCGCTTGGGATGAGTCGAACAAGCAGATCCCGAGCGGTACGCCCGGCCTCATCTCCGAGCGGATCGGCGGCTCACTCGCAAACCCCGCCAGCCAACCGACTGGCGCGCTTCGGTTTGTCGACGTAACGGAACCGAGCAGCCACGCGGTGATGACCACGGGTGGTGGACAGATCGCCCTCTACGCCGTCGCCGGAGGCAACTGGAACACCTACCCGGTGCCAGTCGCGACGGTCGACCTCGCGGGGACGCAGACGACCCTCGCGGTGGGTAAGGGCAACAATGGAGCGATCCTCTCGGTGGGCTCGTGGCTGCGCAACGCGCAGAACCACTCGCTGCACCTGCTCGAGGCCGCGACGCTGAAGCCGCTCGCCGCGATCGACGCGGGCTTCGTCACCAGCACTGAGCTCCTCGACGTGAACGGCGACGGCATCGATGAGGTCCTCGCCGGCACCCACGACGGCATGCTGCGTGTCTACGACCAGGAGCTGAAACTGCTCGCCGAGTGGTCCGCGGGAGACTTGAACCTCGGCGAGAACGGCGCGCTGCTGGGCGCGGTGACGAGCAAGGGTCCGGTCGTGGCCTTCGCGGTCAATGGCGGCTTTCGCGTGCTGCGCATCCAGCTGTGAGCTGGTCGGGTCGCGTGCCTCTCCGAGAGTGGACAGTCCCCGCCAAGCTCGCGCGGCGGCTCGTCTTGGAGAGGCGCGACCCGTCGAGCGAGTGTCAAGCGGCCAAGGGTGCCACGTTTTCCGGGGCGCGCCGTTTGCGTGGTTGCGGCGGCGCCTGGGGCCGAGTCGCGCGGGCGTGCGCGGGAGCGGGACCGGGAGACGATCGTCATCCACGAGGCCACGATGAAGCTCTATCGTGAGGCTCGCGAGCGGTTGATGACATGAGCTTGAAGCTGCCCATCTATGGCCTCGTCGGGGACCGCCCCGTGAAGGCCGTGAGGACGCCCGACGGAGGGATGGAGGTCTTGGCGTTCGATTGGAAGACCGGCGAGCTCGAGCGGGACATGAGCTACACGCACACGCTCGTCCACCCGCTGGACGAGGACGTCGACGTCGTGGACGAGGCCGAGTTCGAGCGGCGCGTTCACGCGCTGCGGGTGTCGACGGAGCACGACGTCATCCACCTCCAGCACCACGACATCCACGACCGCGTTCTGGCCTACCACCCGGCGGACGGCGACTTCCGCGAGCACGAGCGGCAGTCCCTGCCGGCGAGTACCCGGCTGTGGACCGGCTTTTACCTGACGCTCAGCGGACACGCGGTCGGCACGTATTCCACCGCGCACGGTCCGGTGTACTTCATGGACGCCGCGCGGAGCTGGCTGCCGCAAGGGCGCACCCAGGCCAGCGTCATGCGCAGCGTCCAGCCTGGCTTCAACCGCTTCGAGCTCACCGTGGAGGGCCGGGAGGTCGCGCGGTTCGACTACACGGCGCCCACCTTCGGCGCGAACCCCTTCGACCCCTACGAAGACGAAGCGATGGTCGACTTCTTCGTCTGGCTGGCAGGGTGCATCTCGACCGGTGGGATCTTCGTCGCCTACCGAGTGGACGGCGAGGCGGCGCTTTGGGACGAGCCCAAGCCGCCGTCGCCTCCCGCTGCCTGATTCGCGTCACGATGTCCGCCAGTCATGGCGCGAGGGCATTGAAATGACTTCTCTGCGTCGCTAGCGACCGCCAGACCGGGCCCACCCCAAGTCGGCTCGACGCTGATGTTCGGAGCGAGCGTGAGCGACGGTGGTCGGAGCCATCTCTTCGCAGAAGCGACCTTGGCGAGATGCAACTTGGTTGCAAGACGAGGCGAGAAGTGGTAGCAGGCGGTTCCAATGAATTGGTCATGCCCCATTCGTGCCGCCGAGCGACGTCAGGCGCTGCCGCGTTACGCGGCGGTTTGGACGAGGCTGGTTTGACTCAATACTTCGTTCGCAAGAGCTTTGCGCCTGCTGCTCGTTCGGCGATCGCGGTGTGTGCGGCACGGAGAGTTCGTTCACGCAATCGATGACAACCCCGAGGATGTTGAAGGCGGTCCGATGATTCGTTGTGAATGACTGTGCAGAGCTGCGACCGGAGCGAGACTTTGAACGAGAAGCCGATACTGCATTGTGAGCACAGCCGACTTGCTCGGCCGGGCGGTGCATGCGCCAGTTTCCGGCGAATGCTACCGAGGTGCGGCGCAGGCTTTCAGCGTTGCGCCGTGGTCTGCGTCTGTGTGCTCTACGCACAGTCCGCGTGGGCGCAGGAGCCGCCGCCGCCGGCATCCGGTGAATCGAGCGCGCCCGTTGCTGAACCGGTCGCCGTCTCACCACCACGGGCCGTTTTGTCGACCGAGGCTGCGTACCCCCCGGAAGCTTTGACTGCCCGCCGCGAAGCGCGCGTCGAGGTCTTGGTCACGGTGCTCGCCAATGGGAGCGTCGGCGAAGTTTCGGTTGCCATCTCGGGCGGGCAAGCGTTCGACGACGCAGCTGTCGCGGCGGTCCGCCTGTGGCGCTTCGAGCCCGCTCGGCGGGGCGAGCAGGCTATCGACAGCCGCATCAGAGTCCCGTTCCAGTTCACGCTTCCTCGAGCTGATTCCGTTCCTGCTCCCCCTCCCTCGACAGAGGATGCCGGGCCTCGTGCCGACCAGTCGCCGGCGGCCGTGGCGACAATTGATGTGACGGTTCGAGGAGAGAGGCAGAGCCGAACGGAGGACCGCAGCGTCAGCGACTTCCGGATAGAGCGTGACGTCATCGTGGCGGCCCCCCGTCAGGAGGGTGCGGACGTTCTCCGTGCTGCTCCGGGCCTGTACATCGGCCGCGCCGAAGGCCCTGCCGTGGCGCACAACTACATGCTGCGAGGATTCGATGCGGACCATGGCCAGGACATCGAGTTCCGTGTGGGCGGGCTTCCGATCAACATGCCGTCGCACATCCACGGCCAGGGCTATTCGGACCTCGGATTTCTCATCGGCGACACCATTCGAGAGCTGCGAGTCACGGAGGGCGTCTACGACCCGCGCCAAGGAGACTTCGCGGTTGCTGGCTCCATCGACCTGCGGCTCGGAGTAGAGGAACGTGACCGTGGCGTGAGGCTGCGGTCTGGCTACGGCTCGTGGAACACCTTCCGCCAGCTCGTACTGTGGGCCCCGCGCGAGGCACCCGAGGAAACTTTCGGCGCGGTCCAATACATGCGGACCGATGGCTTTGGTGAGAACCGTGCTGGGCAAAGCGGCAGCGGCATCTTCCAGCACCGCTTCGGCGACGGTGAACTGACCTTCCGCGCGATCGGCATACTGCACGCCGCCCGTTCCGACCTCGCGGGCGTCGTTCGGCAAGACGACGTCGACTCGGGTCGAGTGTGCTTCACCTGCGTCTATCCGTATCCCACAGCCCAGGCGCAAAACGCGCTGGCAAATCGCTTCCTGGCCGGGCTCTTCGCCGACTATTCCGGAAGCGATGGGGCGAACGGCCAGGCTGGCCTCTGGCTCGGCTACGACAACCTTCGCATCCAGGAGAACTTCACCGGCTTTCTGCAGCAGTCTCGAGTGCTCGAGCGCGTCGGGGGTCGCGGCGACCTGATCGAGCAGCAGAACCGCACCTTCTCCCTGGGCCTGACGGGCCGCTATCGCACTTCGCCCTTTCGTCCCGCGTCCGGGGCGCATGGCACGGTCGAGGTGGGTGCAGACGGACGCCTCGATGTCATCGATCAGGCGCAGAACCTCCTCGATGCATCGGTGCGCAACCAGACGTGGGACCGCAGGGTGGACGCGAGCATCCGAGGCGTGGACCTTGGCCTTTGGGGAGACCTTGACTGGACGTTCACCAAGTACGTGAGAGTTCGGGCAGGCCTCCGTGCCGATGTTCTCTCCTACGACGTCGAAGATCGGTTAGGGAACTTCGCGCCGCTCGTAAGGCCTCAGGGCAGCTTCATCCCAGGTTTTCGTCGGAGCGCGCTCGGGCTCGCCTGGGGGCCGCGAACCAGCGTCAAGGTAAAGCCCTCCGAGTGGCTGTCGATCTTGGCCGCCTATGGCGAGGGGTACCGTTCGCCGCAGGCTCGCCTCTTGGAGGACGGAGAAGAGGCTCCCTTCTCGAAGGTCAGGTCCGCCGACTTCGGCCTTCGCTTTAACTGGGGTGACCCGCTTCGTCTTACGGTTGGCGGTTTCTATACTCACTTGTCCGACGACGTTGCGTTCGACGCCGCGGAGGGAAGGCTCGAGAGAATCGGCGCGACGCAGCGGCTCGGCGCGGTCGCTCACGCGGTCACCCGTCCGCTCCGCTGGCTGGTGGGATCGCTGTCCTTCACGTTCGTCGACGCCACGCTGCTGGAGCCACCGCCTCCGTCGGCCGAGGAACCACAGCCCCCCTTCGTCGAGGGGCAGAATCTGCCCTTCGTCCCCCCCATCGTCATCCGCGCCGATCTCGGTGCGCGGCACACGTTCATCGAGCGCCTCGGTGGGCAGCCGTTCGGCGGGCGGTCTGGGCTTGGATTCTCGTTCCTTTCCCCGAGGCCTCTGCCCTACGGAGACCTCGCAGACCCCGTGGCCTTGCTCGACGCATCTGCCGCGCTCTCATGGGGCCCGATCGAGCTGGCATTCGAGCTCTTCAATGCTCTGAACTCGCGCTACGCCGCCGTTGAGTACTCTTTCCCCTCCGACTGGGATCCCAACGACGGCGTCCGTCCGCGTACACCAGCGCGGCACACCGCAGCCGGCGCGCCGCTGTCTTGGATGTTGTCACTGGGGGTGACGCTATGAGGAGACGCGCACTCGCGTTGATCACGGTCGTTGCTGCAGGCTGTGCCGAGACCGGACAAGATCGCATCAGCGTTCCGCTGTTCGTTGCGGGAGCCAACGTGACCGAACCGGTCGTCGCGGCGTTTGACGTACCGCTCACCATCGAGCGCGCCGACCTCGCCTTTGGACCGCTGTATCTCTGCGCCGGAGCAACCGCGGGAGACCTCTGCGACACGGCTCGCCTCGAATGGCTCGAGACGGTCGTCGTCGATACGACGCTCGATGAGCCAGCGCGCGCAGGGGAGCTATCGGGCGTCACCGGCATGGTCCGCTCGTGGATGTACGACCTCGGCATCAGCTCCCAGCTGACCGGAACGCAGCCCTTCATCCTCGATGCAGCAAGCCAGCTTGGCGGCGCGTCTTTGGTCCTGGAGGGGCGAGTTGTCGTCGATGGCATCGAGGTTCCCTTCACCGCCTCGGTGCCGATCCAGCAGACCGATGAGACCGAGATCGGCGTGCCGGTGGTGCGCAAGAGCACCTCCGAATCGTTCTTCCGAGACGTCGACTCTGATGAGTCCGGTCTATTGCTGCGATTCGATCCGTCAGCATGGGTGCGAGGCATCGACTTCCGTCCGTACGTGTCCCGCGAGACCTGCACCAGCGGCGGACCGACCATCGCTTGCGACGGTGGGCTCGAACGCACCTGCGACGGCGAAACCGAGCTGTCGACCCGTGACTGCACCGCGATGGGCCACGTGTGCATTCCACAAGCAGGCTGCCGAGAGCGGCTCACTATTGACGACCGAAGCGAGGCGTACCGCAGCTTGCGGAACGCTCTCGTGAGCGGATGGCGACCTTCTTTCAACTGGGACTACGTCCCGTAACCGACCCCTCGGGGTAACAACAAGGAGTTAGAAATGGCAAAGCGGAAACTCAATTTGACCTCATGGAATCGCGCTGTCGGAGCAATGATCTGCCTCGGCACGTTCGCCGGGGGGTGTGGCAGCGAAGACGAGGCCGGGACGGGCTCTCTGACCGTGCTTGTCGAGTCGGAGGATGTCATCGTCGAGGGAATCGCGCCGGGAGACGATGTCGAAAATATCCGTGATGGCTGGGGTGTAAAGTTTGACAAGTACATTGCCACCATCGGCGATATTGATGTGCACTACTCTACGAATGATTCTTTGGCGGCGGAAGCGGGTGACGTCTTCGTCGTCGACCTGACGAAGGTTCCGTCTGGGGGGCTCGCACTCTGGACTCTTGGGGGTCTCAATGCGGGTCGGTGGGAGTTCAACTATCGGACGCCTGGTGCTGCTGACGGCTCGACGCGACACGACAGCGTCTCGCAGGCGGACTACGACGAGATGGTCGCCGAGGACTGGACTTACCACATCGACGGTCTGCTCCAGAAAGCCGACGGTCAATCCTGCCCGCCGGCGGCGCTTGCGAAGCCCGGAGGCAAGACGCCCAACGGCAAGATGTCAGGCGGCAATGCGTGTTACGATGCGCCGAGCGTCCGCTTTACTTTCGGTGCTACTGCCGAAACGAACTTTGGTCCGTGTGAGATCGACGAGGTGCCTGGCTTTGCAATCTCCGCTGGGGGAACTCAGACGGTCGCAGCGACGATCCACGGGGATCATCTCTTCTTCAATGGGTTCCCTGAGGGCGACGAAGGCGGCGTCACTCGGCTGGCCCAGTGGCTCGCGGACTGTGACCTGAACCTCGACGGAACGGTTACCGGAGCGGAGCTCAAGGAGATCGCTCCGTCGCAGCTACCGGAGCTTGACGAGAGGTACCAGCTCGGCGGGTCGCCCATCACGCCTCTCAATAACATGTTCGACTACGTGGTCGGCCAGCTCAAGACCCAGGGGCACTTCCAGGGCGAGGGGGAGTGTCCGTTGGACGGGGTCGGGCATCACGATTGAGCCGAGCAGATCCGTGCGGCCATAGGCGCTCGTTACGGGTCATTCGCTTCGCCGCCTGCCAGGTACGGGGCTCTCGCTGTTTTCGCGCAGCCAATCTGAAAGATTCGCTCGGGCGAACAGGACCCCCGTACACGAATATCGCCGTTACAGCTTTGTTACGATGATGTTCTACGCGGAACTCGCCCTCCTCTCCTAGGGGCGGGCGGGTCCGCGCTCGACGACCAGCTGGGTGCTCTGCCGTGGGCTTCGCGGGCCACGGCGTACTCCGTCGTCCCCGCGGGCGAGGAGCTCGAATGCGCTGAGTTTCTTCAGTTGCCGCTCGCCGCCTTTCAGAACATCCTGCGTCGCCGCTGGCGCCAAGGGGACGAAGCTCTTGTGCGCGGCGAAGGCCTAGTCTGCTTGGAGTCATGAGTCGTGAACACGGTTGAGTCCATCAAGCATCTTTTCCTCGCGGCCGGGGCGGGATGGGTGTTGTGGCTCCTCGCTTCGTTGTCGGTCGCGAGTCTCGCCATCGCGCTCGAGCGCTGGTTTTTCTACCGTCGCGCAGCCGGGAGCCTGCACGAGCTGGCGGCGGGACTTCATGAGCAGCTTGCGGCGCACGGGGAATTCAAGGCGGCCCAGTGGCTCGACGCTTCGAACACGGTCGCGGCGCGGGTTGCGGCGGCGGGGTTGCGGCTCGCCGAACGAGGGCCCGGTGCCGCGAGCAAAGCGATGATGAGCCGCACCGCTCTCGAGCGCGAGGACCTGGACCGTCGCCTCGCGTTCTTGGGAACGCTCGGCAACAACGCGCCGTTCATCGGTCTGTTCGGAACGGTCATCGGAGTCATCCAGGCGTTTGAGGAGCTGGGGCACAGCGCCGCCGGGCACGCCGGGGTCGGCGCGACGAGTCAGGTTGCGTCAGGTGCTGTGATGTCGGCGATCGCCGAGGCGCTGGTCGCAACGGCAGTAGGGATCGCCGTCGCGCTCCCAGCCGTCGCTGCCTACAATTACCTGCAGCGTCGTGTGGAGCATGTGCTCGCGGGTGTTGAGGTGCTGTCGAATTTGGTCCTTGCGTATTTGGAAGGCGACGAGCTGGCAGCTCCGCCCGAGAGCGCCGACCGCGAACCTGAACGGAGCCCCGCCGCACCGATTGTGTCGGTGGTTGCGAGGCGCTGAATCGTGGCGGGAGGCACCAACAGCCGGCGGGGGATCATCGCAGGAATCAACGTGACGCCGCTCGTCGACATCACGTTGGTCCTGCTGGTCGTCTTCATCGTGACCGCGAAGATCGTGGTCGCTCCGGCGGTCCCATTGGATCTTCCGCGCGCGAGTCAAGGCCAGGAGGTGCAGGTCATCTTCTCGGTCTTGCTCCCGCGAGACGGCCGCCTACTCGTCAACGGCACGCCCACGGCGAACGTCGCGGCCCTCGAGGAACGAGCCCGCTCTGCGCTCGGGGGGAACAGCGAGCTCAGGGCCGTGATCCAAGCGGATGGAGCCGTGCCACACCGCGAGGTGGTTTCCGTGCTCGATACGCTGAAGCGCGCCGGGGTCACGCGTATTGCTTTCGGGGCGCTGCCAGACGCGACGCTTGGGGTGAAAGCCGAGTGAAGGCCGCGCGACGGACGAAGGTGCGCCGGAGTGCGGCAGCGCTGTTCGACACCGTCCTGGGCGATCGCCGTTCCGAACCGCGTCTTCCGCGATGGGGGGTTCATTCGGCGGCTTGGGCTCTCGCGCTCGGGCTGCATCTCGCTCTCTGGGCGACGGCCAACCGCGCGGAGCCCTCCCTCGAAACCTGGAGCGCTCGAATGGCCGCCCTGATCCACGAGGATCTTGTCGCGCGGGCGCCCGTCGCAATCGAGGAGCCACCACCGCCGGAACCAGAACCACAGCCAGAGCCCGTCGCCGCGCGAGAGCCACCGCCTCATTCCGAGCGCGCGCCGCAGCGCGAGCTTCGGGCATCAAGCCGACCGGAGACGCCGCTCACCCCGCGCGCCACGCCTCCGGGGCAAGTCGCGCCGCCGGCGGAATCGGGACGCATCATTGCGGAAGAAGCCGAGCTCACCGGCCCGGTTGACCTGACCGACAACACCTTCGTCATGGGCACCGCGAGCGCCTACGTCGGAGGCGCGAGCGCCAGCGGCGGTACGAATCGAGAACCCGTGCCGCGAGGTCTTGTCGCTCAAGACGCAGCACCAACGGCCACGCGAGGCCGCCCCTCTCTCTCGCGTCCCGTTCAGCTGGACGGAAGTGAATGGCGCTGCGACTGGCCCGCGTCCGCCGTCGCACAGGACATCTACCAGCAGTTCGTAGTGTTGCGCGTCGTGGTGCGGGCGGATGGCTCCGTCGAGCGAGCGACGCTCTTGAGCGATCCGGGGCATGGCTTCGGCTCGGCGGCGGTCGGGTGTGCTCGTCACACGCGCTTCTCGCCAGCGCGAGATGCAGGCGGCGAAGCCATCCGCGCCACGTCGCCTCCCATCCGAGTGAGGTTCACACGATGAGACGCCTGACTCTGTTGATGGTCTTGACGACTTTGCTGCTCGCCGGGTGCAGCAATGAAGGAGCGTCCATGGAGCAGTGTCGCGCGATCTTCGATCGGCTGGTCACTGTCGAACTTGAGGAGATGGGATTCAGAGATCCCGCGCTAGCCGAGTTGACGCGCGCGGAACTTTCAGCACGTCACCGTACCGAAATCGCCAAGTGTGTGGGGAGGCGCTTGCCGCCGCGCGCCATGAGCTGCGTGATGGCAGCCAACAACGCCGAAACCGTGAGCCATGAGTGCCTTCGCTGATTGATCTCGCGCACGTTGCGCGTACATGAGCGTCGAGGGGCGGCACTGACATCGCGCTGGGCATGGGTACGAGCACGAGCAGAGCGCCATCGTGGTCGGCGTAGTCATCATCCGAGGGCGACGTGACCATGGCCTTCTTCGCACCGCTGCACCTCGATGGTGAGATGCGTGAGCTCGAAGCGCCCCAGCGCCTGCCGGTAGCGCCGCGTATCCTGGGGAGCTGCTGTCACCAGAGTGACGACGCAGCTCTTCTTGCCACCACCCAGCGACCACACATGGAGGTCCCTGACCCGAACGTCGTCGAGCGCCTCGAGCACCACCCGGATTTCGTCTTCGACGGCTGACGACAGGGACACGTCGAGCAACTCGTACGCGGCGCTACGCGAGAGCCCTACGCCCCACTTGAGGATCACGAAGCCCCCGACGATCCCCGAGACCGCGTCGAGCCAGGCCCAGCCGAGAAACCGACCGGCGAGCAGCGCCGCGATCGCGAGAACGCTGGTGAACGCGTCCGCGACGACGTGCATGAACGCCGCGCGGTGGTTGTGATCGTGCTCGCCGTCATGGTCGTCGTCGTCGTCGTCGTCGTGCGAGTGCAGCAGGAAGACGCTCACGAGGTTCACGACGAGGCCCAGCACCGCGACCGGGAGGGAGCTCACGAAGTCAATCGCGTGGGGACGCAGGAGCCGCTCCACCGATTCAACCACCATGGCGATGGCGACCAGTCCGAGCGCTACTGCGCTGGTGTAGCCCGCGAGCGCGCGTACCTTGCCGGTACCGAAGGCGAAGGCTCGATGCCCCGCGAAGCGTCGAGAGACCCAGTATGCGACGCTCGCGAGCCCGAGCGCTCCGACGTGCGTGGCCATGTGCCAGCCGTCGGCCAGCAGGGCCATCGAGTGCGTCGCGTACCCGACCACGATTTCGACGCCCATCATCGCCGCGGTCAACAACACGACCAACTGAACCCCGCGCTCTCGTCGCCGTGGGGACGGCACCTGTCGCGCGGCGCAACTCTCGGGTGTCGCGAGCTGGTCGTGCATGCTTGGTTACCCTACGAATTGGCGGATGACGCGCGCGAGCTCCGTCGCCGCGACCTCGCGCTCTCCCTTGGAGATGCGCGGCGCGGCCAGGTGGTCCTCGAGATGGTCACATAAAACTTCGGCCGCGAGGGCGTTGATGGCTCCCCGCGCCGCCGCGATGGTGCGCACAACCTCCTCGCACCCGCGCTCCTCGGTGAGCGCCCGCTCCACGGCCTCGATCTGCCCTTTGACTCGGCGGATCCGCGCCACCAGGCTCTTCTTATGCCCGACCGTGTGCATGACGACAGGATACCCCGGGTGGTATCGCATGTCGAGGATTGCAACAGAGTTGCAACGGGTGTAGGAGCCGACAATTCGTCTGCAAGGTCCGCCATGAAAAAGATCCCCGTCACTGTGCTCACCGGCTTCCTCGGCTCTGGGAAGACCACCCTGCTCAACCGAATCCTCACCGAGAACCACGGCAAGCGCATCGCCGTCATCGAGAACGAGTTCGGCGAGATCGGGATCGATCAGGCCCTCGTCATCAACGCCGACGAAGAGGTCTTCGAGATGAACAACGGCTGCATCTGCTGCACCGTTCGCGGAGACCTCATCCGCATTCTCGGTAACCTCATGAAGCGTCGCGACAAGTTCGATCACATCCTGGTCGAGACCACGGGGATGGCGGACCCCGGACCCGTCGCACAGACCTTCTTCGTCGACGACGACCTTCGCGATCTCTTCTCGCTGGACGGCATCGTCACTCTTGTCGACGCCAAACACGTTCACCTGCACCTCGAGGACTCGAGCGAGTGCAAGGAGCAGATCGCCTTCGCCGACGTGCTCGTGCTCAACAAGACCGATCTCGTGAGCGAGCACGAGCTCGAACAACTCGAGCGACGGGTGACGAGCATGAACTCGATGGCGAAGGTGCTGCGTGCCCAGAACGCGAACGTGCCGATCCCTGCGGTCCTCGACGTCGGCGGGTTCGATCTCGGGCGTGCCGTCGCCACGAAGCCCACGTTCCTCGAGCCGGAGTATCCCTTCGAGTGGGCGGGAACCTTCGAGGTCGAGGAGAGCGTGTACGAGGTCGCACTCGAGGACGGTCCCGACCCGAGCATGGACTTGGTCGTGAAGTACCTGGAGAGCGACGAGCAAGCGGAGACGCGCGCTGCGGCCGAACGCGCCGTACGCACCTGGTCGGAGCCGGTGCTCACGGTCGCACCGGCGGGCCGGATCGAGATCGGGGCGAGCAGGCCCGTGAGGCTGCAGCTCGACGCTGCCGGCTCCAAGCGGTTCGAGCTTCGTGCGCCTCGTGGGGGGCGCATTGGCCTGTACACGCAGCACCTGCCGTCGGAGTTCGGGTTGCAGGTGCTCCGTGGGGGCATTGCGGTCCGACCGAGCGGCGAAAATGAGTTTGCCGCCGGACACACGCACGACGACCAGGTGACCTCGGTGGGCATCCACCTCGAAGGTGAGATCGACGGCGAACGCCTCAACAAGTGGGTGTCGCAGCTGCTGCGCGACAAGGGAACCGACATCTTCCGCATGAAGGGCATCCTGAACATCAAGGGCTCGCCCAGTCGGTTCGTCTTTCAGGGCGTTCATATGCTCTTCGACGGGCGCGAGGATCGGCCGTGGGGCGCGGAGCCGCGCGCCAGCGATCTCGTCTTCATCGGTCGGAAGCTCGATCGCGAGGCGCTGACGGAAGGGTTCAAGCGATGCTTGGCGTAACGATCGGTGCGCCGCGCGGGAAGACGGAGCTGGTGCCGCGCTGGAAATGCGATGCGGGCGACTACGTGGCCGCCGCCGAGATCTCGAAGGACGGTCGTTTCTGCATCGTTGGCGTAGGTGATGGTCGCGTGCTCGGCATCGACCTTGCGACGGGTCGTGAGCTGTTTCGGCAGCTCGCGCACGAGGGCGGTGTTCTAGGGGTGAGTCTCTCGCCCGACGGGACCCAGTTCGCGACGTGCGGGCAGGAGCCGAACGCCAAGCTCTGGCGCGCTACGGGCGAGCTGGTCCGCGAGCTGCCGGGCGGCGGCGCGCAATGGGTCGAGCAAGTCGCCTGGGCTCCGGCAGGCGGGCGCATCGCCACCGGCGCCGGACGAAAGGTCCGCGTCTGGAACGCCGAGGGCGAGCTGATCGTCGAGACCGAGCCGCTGTCGAGCACCGTGAGCAACCTCGCCTGGCGCGCCGACGGCACAGCGCTCGCTGCGACCTGCTACGGAGGGGTGCACATTTGGCCGTTCGTGCCCGGCGCCAAGACCCGACGCTTCGAGTGGAAGGGCTCGCTCATCTCCCTCGCGTGGAGCCCCGATGCCAAGGTCATCGCCTGCGGGAGCCAAGACAGCTCGGTCCACTTCTGGCGCCTCGCCTCGGGCCAGGACTCGCAGATGACCGGTTACCCGTTCAAGCCCAAGGCGCTCGCGTGGGACAGCGAGTCGAAGCTCCTCGCCACCTCCGGCGATGCGACCGTCACGGTCTGGGACTTCCGTGGGAAAGGACCGGAGGGAACAAGGCCACTGCAGCTCAAGTCGCACAAGGGCGTCTGCACGCGGCTCGCCTTCAGTCCAAAAAAGGGGGTCCTTGCCAGTGGCTCGCAGGATACGTCGGTGCTGCTGTGGGAGCCTCGTCGTGGGACGCAGCCGATTCGCTACGCGTTCCTGGAAGATGAGGTGACCGCGCTGTGTTGGCACCCCGAGCACCGTGGCCTGCTCGGCGGAGACGCGAGCGGCAACCTCTGCTTCTGGGAGGTGAGCTGATGTTCGGGCCGCGCAACGACGAGCGACGGTCCGCGGCAATCCGCGCCTTGAAGGCGGCGGCGCGCTCGCTCTTCGACGCCGGCGAAGACGACGCGGTCGTCGTCAACGAGCTGCAGTGCACCGAGCCAGGCTGTCCGCCCATCGAGACCGTGGTTGCCCTTCTGCGGGCAGGGAGCGCGCCGCGTCAGGTGAAGGTCCACAAACCCGCGGTGGAGGTGACTCAAGAGGACCTTCGCGTCGCGATGCTGCACGGACACGCTCACGAGCTGAAGTCGTGACGGCGCTCGGCCCCGCATCCGTCGCGGGACGGAGCGAACTCAAGAGAGCGTCCCGGCTCGCGTCGCGCAACCACGTGGATTCGCCGCCGTTCGCATTTCCGGGACCGTGCGAGCAGAGCGAGTCCGTCCCGCTGAGAGCCCTGCGAACCGGACGGTGAACAACTCCGAAACCGGCGCCAATCTTTCCCGTCGCAGCAATGCCGACGGGTTCGTTTCACAGAAGCCCTCGAGGAGAAATCCTCGGGGGCTTCGTCGTTTCTGGCATTGTTTCCGAGGGTTTGCGGCGCGTATGGCGTTGGATCTCCCCGCGCGGCGGCGAAGGCGCGGGCGAGGGTCCAGGTGACGACGATGCCCTCTTCATGCGGAACGCTGCGGTGCGGGAGCGCGGCGAGGAAGTAGGCGAGGGTGGTGATGGCCTTGACGCACGGGAACGAGGAAGTCGCACTTCTCGCTGCACCCGGTGACCACTGTCCGGCGCGCGGAGCGCGAGGCGGCGACGAAGGCTGCCATGTCCATCAGCGCGAGCGCTTGACCGCCGAACAGCGTCCCGTAGGGGTTGGTCCGCTCCGGGAAGACCACCTCGATGAGACGGCGCTCCGCGATGCAGCCCGCGTGAAGCTTCTCGCGGAAGGTGTGGTCGCGGTCGCGGTTCAGACCGTTCTCCGCGGCTCGACGAGGGCATGGCCGCCTTCAGAAGGCTGCATCGAGTAGTACCTCCCCCGTGACACCGACCTGGTAGGCCGACACGCGGCGCTCGAAGAAATTGGTGACCTCTTGAACGTCTTGCAGGTCCATGAATGCGAAGGGGTTCTTCGCGTGGTAGCGCTTGCCGAGGCCCAGCGTACCGAGGCGCTGGTCGGCGCAAAACTCAAGATACTGACGCACGTTCTCGACCGACAAACCGGCAACGCCGCCCGCGAGTAGATCCGCGGCGAACTGGGTCTCGCAGTCGATCGCCTCGTCGAGCATTGCGGCGACATCGCGCTCCATCTCGGCGTCGAACAGCTCGGGCTCCTCGCGTCGCACGGTGTTCACCACCGCGAAGGCGAACGCCATGTGCGCGCTCTCATCGCGGAACACCCAGTTGGTGCCTGCCGCGAGGCCGTGAAGGAGACCCTTCGAGCGCAGGAAGTACACGTAGACGAACGCTCCGAAGAAGAAGAGCCCCTCGATGCACGCGGCGAAGCAGATGAGGTTCAAGAGGAACTTCCGCCGCTCCTCACGTGTCTCGAGACGGTCGATGACACTCGTCTGATCGAGCCAGCGCATGCAGAACGTGGCCTTCTTCCGAATCGACGGGATGTTCTCGATGGCGGCGAACGCGGCGGCGCGCTCGGCCGGGTCGGGCACGTAGGTGTCGAGCAGCGTCAGGTAGAACTGAACGTGGAGCGCCTCCTCGTAGAGCTGCCGCGACAGGTACATGCGCGCCTCGGGCGCGTTGATGTGCTTGTAGAGGTTCAGGACCAGGTTGTTGGCGACGATGGAGTCGCCCGTTGCGAAGAACGCGACGAGCCGCTGCACGAGGTGGCGCTCGGCGTCGGTCATCTTCTTCTTGAGATCACCGACGTCGGTCGCGAAGTCGACCTCCTCGACGCTCCACGTGTTCTTGATGGCCGCCCGGTACATCTCGAAGAAGGTCGGGTACGCCATTGGGCGCAGCGTCAGGCACAAGCCCGGGTCCAGGATGCGCGCAGGGCGCGAGACCATGCTGCTCCCTTCGGCCGTCACTGCGGCTGTCGTGCGCTCGGGGGGGGGCTTCGCAACGATTGGCGCGGCGATCTCGGCGGCAGGCACCGCGACGATTGGGGCGGGCGCGGGCGAGGCGATTGGCGCCGTGGCCACCTTTGGCGCGACCTCGCGAGGCTGCTCGAACACCGGCAGGGCCTTTGCTTCGAGCATGGGCGTCGGTGCGGGCGGCGGCACCACCACGGGCGCCGTCGCCCGCGCGTCGAAGAAGCTGCCGAACGGGTCGTCGGGGAAGGTCTCGAGGCTCACTGGCAGGCCTCACAGCTCTCGGGATTTTCGAGCGAGCACGCGATTGCGGCTTCGTCCTTCGTACGCACCTCGTCCTTCGTGGGCGCTGCCGCCTTTGGCGGCGCCGGCGTCCAGCCGGCCTGCTTCGTGGTCACCTCAGCGCCGGGCGTCGGTCGTGTCGGCGTCTCCACCGTCGCCTTCGCGATGCGCGTCGCCGGGCGCGAGCGCAGGTAATACGTGGTCTTCAAGCCCTTCTTCCACGCGTAGAAGTACATGCTCGAGAGCTGCCCGATGTTGGGGCTCTCGACGAAGAGATTGAGCGACTGGCTCTGGTCGATGAACGCACCACGGGCGGCGGCCATGTCGATGAGCGAGCGCATCGGCAGCTCCCAGGCAGTCCGGTAGATGAGGCGCAGCTCCTCCGGCAGCTCGGTGAGCGACTGCACGGAGCCCTCGGCGAGCTTGAGGCGAGTCCGCGTGTCGTCGTTCCAAAGCCCTTGCGCCTTCAGCTCGGTGACGAGGTAGCGGTTCACCTGGATGAAATCGCCCGAGAGCGTCTCTCGCTTGAACAGGTTGGAGACCTGCGGCTCAATGCACTCGTAGGCGCCCGCGATGGACGCGATGGTGGCCGTCGGCGCGATGGCGACGATGAGCGAGTTGCGTAGCCCCGATGTCTGGATCTGCGCGCGGAGCCTTGACCAACGCTCGGCGTCGGTCGGCGTCACGCCCCAGGCATCGAACTGCAGCTCGCCCCGCGCAGCGCGCGTCTCGGCAAACGCGGCGTGCGCTCCCTTCTCGAGAGCGAGCTCGTTCGAGGTCACGAGCGCATGGAAGTAGACCTCCTCGGAGATGCGCCTGGACACCTCGCGCGCCACTTCGGAGTCGAACGGGATGCGCATCTGGAAGAACACGTCCTGCAGGCCCATGAGCCCGAGGCCCACCGGACGCCAGCGCATGTTCGACGCTTTCGTCTGCGGGATGGGGTAGAAGTTCAGGTCGATCACGCGATCGAGCTGGCGCACCGCCGTGCGCACCGAAGCCGCGAGCTTCTCGAAGTCGAAGGCCATGTGCCCGCGCTCGTGCTTCGTGTGTCGGGCGAGATTGATCGAGCCGAGGTTGCAGACCGCTACCTCATCCTCATTCGTTACCTCGATGATCTCGGTGCAGAGGTTCGAGAGGTGGACCGTTCGCCCCTCGAGCGCGGTCTGGTTGCACGCGAGGTTCGATTTGTCCTTGAACGTCATCCAGCCGTTTCCGGTCTGGGCGAGCGTTCGCATCATGCGCGCGTAGAGGTCACGAGCTTTGACCGTCTTCATCGCGAGCCCGGCCTCCTCGGCCTCGACGTACGCCTTCTCGAAGGCCTCGCCATAGAGGTTCGGCAGGTGCGGGACGACCTTCGGATCGAAGAGGCTCCAGTCGGCGTTGGTCTCCACCCGACGCATGAAGAGATCGCTGACCCAGTTGGCGAGGTTCAGGTTGTGCGTGCGGGCTTGCTCGTCGCCAGTGTTGTCACGCAGCTCGAGGAACTCCTCGATGTCGGCGTGCCACGACTCGAGGTAGACGCAACAAGCGCCCTTGCGCTTGCCGCCCTGGTTCACCGCCGCGACGCTGGCGTCGAGCGTCTTGAGCCAAGGCACGATGCCGTTCGAATGGCCGTTGGTGCTCTCGATGAGCGAACCGCGCGAACGCACGCGGTGGTAGGCGAGCCCGATGCCGCCTGAGAATTTCGAAAGCTTCGCGACGTCGGAGTAGCAGCTGTAGATGTCCTCGAGGTGGTCCCGCGGCGAATCGAGCAGGAAGCACGACGAGAGCTGCTCGTGACGCGTGCCCGAGTTGAAGAGCGTCGGCGAGCTGGGGAGGTACTCGAGCCGCGAGAAGAGGCCGTACAGCTCCAGAGCGTCGCCGACGTTCTCGGCTAGCGCGCATGCGACGCGGAGGAAGAACTGCTGCGGCGTCTCGATGACGAGGCGGGTCTTGGGGTGCTTGAGGAGGTAGCGGTCGTAAACCGTGCGGAGCCCGAAGTACTCGAACTCGTGATCACGCTCGGCGAGGACGGCATCATTGAGCTTGCGCGCGTTCGTGGTCACGAACGACATCAGGCGGTCGTTCACGAGCCCGAGCCGATGCGCGTTCGCGACCGACAGCGAGAACGCATGGATGTCCTGATTTCGGACCTCTTTGTCGATGTACGTGGCGAGCAGGCGCGCGGCGAGCTTCGCGTATTGCGGCTCCTCGGCGATGAGCCCGGCGGCCGTCTGAATGGAGAGCCGGTCGAGCTCCTGCGTCGTCGCGCCGTCGTAGAGGCCGCTGATTGTTTTGGTGGCGACCCTCAAGGCGTCGACGTCCGAGAGATCGACGCAACAGCGGTTCACTGCGCGGACGATCTTGTTCACGTCGACCAGCTCGGTGGAGCCGTTGCGCTTCCTGACCCGCATCGTGGATTGCGGATGAGTTTCGTCGTGCGCCGCGGTGGTCGTCGGTCGGGCGGGACGCAAAGGCGCTGCGCCGTTGGCCTTCGTGGTGGTCGTCTCGTTCAGCATCAGGTCCTCCATCTCGTTCGAGCGGTCCAGACCGCTCGGGGCCAAACCCGGGAGAGAGAGGAGTCGGCCGTTGCCGAGGATGGAGCCTCAGTGCGGACCGACCTTCGCCCCCTCGGGCCACTGGAGAACCGCGCAGGGAACGGGACGGAACCGGGACAGGCGCGAAAAGGCGGTACCTGCTCGGACCTACCGCCCTCCCACGAGGCTTCCAGGTCGAACTGGTCCGCGTGTCTCTCCGGAACCAGATGCAGGCAGGTCTTCGGACTCGTGAGCGCTTCGGCCTTCGCCGGATCCCTACCACCCACCGCTTCCCAGTCCCGAAAGACCAGTGCGACCTGTGGGTTTCGCTCTCACATACCGCTGCGGGGCAGCCCCGGATTTTCACCGGGTTCCCTTTTAATCCGCTGAGCTTTTGCTCAGAGGCACCAGCATAAAGGGTAACGTAGTGTGGTGTAGGGCTCCCTGTCAACCCATATCTTGGGGTTTTGGCGAGGTCACCCCAGGACCCGCGCGCCGATCTCGCCGGTGCACGGACCGGTCGGCTGGCGCTCCCGCTGGCACGCCAGCGCCACCGCCCAGAACGTGCCGGCGTGGCCGCGTGCGTTGCGCTCGGCGTCGAAGCTGACCTTGCCCGAAGGGCGCACGCGCCGCTTGATGGCGTGGACCTGGCCGACCAGCTCGCGATCGCGGGGTCAGCGTCACGTCGCGGCGCTGGAGCAGGCGCTTGAAGTCCGTGGCCCAGCGCTCCTTCGACTCGTTGGTGAAGTTCTCGCAGACCACCTGCGGGAAGTCGCGCGACAGGTTCTCGGCGAGGTTCATGCCGATGCCGCTCCGGTCGATGGAGAGCCGCGCGACCGGCACCATTCCCAGCAGGCGCCGGAGCTCAGCCCCCTGCTCGGCGAACGGGACCCCCTCGAAGCTCCGCAGCATGCCTGCGGTGAAGCGACCCTCGATCTCCTCGAACACCGCCAGCTCGGAGCGGTCGCGCGTGCGCCCGACGTCGAAGCCCGCGACGATGCGCCCCTCCGGCGCGCGCACGCTGGTGGGCTCGTCGTAGAGCACCGGCTCATCGTTCGTACTCGGGAGGATCCGCTCGTAAAGAGAGACTCTGAACGTCTCATCGACGAACTTGCCCTCAAACTCCTGCTGGAAGTCCTCGATGGGCAGCGAGTCGAACTGCTCGATGAGCGCGGGCCGCCCGAAGCGCTCGACGCGCTGCCTCGTAGGCAGGTCGAGGGCGAGCTGCGACGCGGTCTTCACTTCGGCGGTGAGAGAGGCGGCGCACGAAGAAGACGGTGCGAGAGCCCCGAGCCTCGAGGGCCGCATCGTAGCGCCTCAGCCATGAGGAGACGCGCGGCGCGAGCCAGTTGCGGGCGACGAAGCGAGCGAACGTGAAGCCGACGACGCTCGCCGCCATCGTGCTGGCCATCGAGAGCGCGAAGGCGACGGGCCACGGCCAGATGAGCGAGGCGGCCTCTCGGCTCACCGCGTCGCGCGCGAGCCCGGCGACCAGGTCTTCATGAACGCGCGGTCCTGCTCGCCAAGTGCCGCGATCGCTGCCATCACGCGGACTGAGGCCTCGCGCTCGGCGTCACGCTCGCCGGCATGGGGGTAGAGGTCGTCGAGCGGCACGGGCGCCCCTAAGAAGGCCCGCACGGGCTCGGCGTCGGCACGCAGCCGGTCGCGCACGAGCGCGCCGAAGCTCGCCGGCAGACCGTTGACGAACGAGGGAACGACCGGCGCGCGCGAGGCGAGGGCGATGCGGCCGATGCCGGACTTGGGAGGCAGGAGGGCGTACGGATCGTCGCTCGGGTTTCGGCGCCCCTCGGGGTGGAGGGCGACCACGGTGCGCGGCGACCAGTCGAGCAGGCGAACGCACGCGTCGACGACGCTTCGGTTCAGCGCGGGCCCGCGTTCGTCGCGAAAGACGGGCGGGTACATCGCGTTGCCCGACACGGCGAGGTTCAAGAGCACGCCGAGCGGACGGTCGTAATAGAACGCGTTTCGCACCGGGCAGTAGAGGTACGGAGGCTTGGGAAAATGCTCCCAGAGCGCGATCATGAGGGCAAACTGGTCGAACCAGGTGCGGTGGTTCGACGCGAGCAGCATCGACCGGCGCGGGAGGTGCTCGTGGCCCTCGAGCCGGATGCGGTTGTCGATGGTGAGCCCGAGCCCCGGCTGCGCGACGTGGTGCCCCCACTGCATGGCCAGCCGCTTGCCGAGGTGCGTCTCATTCAGCTGCGTTCCGACCCAGTACGCGGCTCGCTCGAAGGAGGAGAGCGAGGCGAACGGATCGGCCTCGTCATCACGGAGAGTTCGGCTCATCAGGACCTCGCGCGCGGGTAGCGACGAGGGGCCGCGAGGACGTTCGCGGACACCCGAGGCTCCAGCCGATTGTCATCGCGACCGACACAAAAAGCCATAGCGCGGCGAGCTGATGGCGTCCCCCAAATAGGGCCGCGGTGGCGAGGCCCTCTTTCAACTCGTCGTCCGCTCTCGATGGCACGTTGACGCGCGAGGGGCGCCGTCTCCGACGAGAGCGCGCGGCGCAAGTTCGGGGTCTTCGCGCGCATGGAGCGTTTCGAAAAGCCTTGGTGGCCGAGCTCGCGACGCTCGGTTCTGCGACGTGCGCGTCATCGAGCCTCGCGGAGGAGCTGCTCGAGCGGCCTCGTGTCCACGTCTACCGCGCGTTCCTCACGACGGCGCGGATCCATCCGACGAGCCCGGGCAAGGGCTGCGAGCTGTGGGTGACGCGCTCCGGCCTCCAGCCGGCGCGCCGACGCGTCGGGGGCGTCGAGGCGTACGCACGAGTCACCGTGAAGGAGACGGCCCTCGTCGCCGCCCCGGCGCGCGCGGGACGTTCGCGTCGGTCTTGGTCTTACGAGCCGACTGCGCGAGGTAGACGAGGTGCACGCGACCGCCGTGGCCGGTGCGCTTCATCTCGAAGGTGAAGCCTACGGTTCGGAGCGCCCGCTCGAAATCCGCCGAGCGCTGCTCGCACCACACCGCGAAGGTGCCGCCCTCGACGAGGGCCCGCCGCGTAGTGGCGACGGCCTCGGCGCCGTAGAGCGGGTGGTGCCGAGGGACGCGCTGCTGCGGGCCCTCGTACATGTCGAGGACGACGGCGTCGAAGCGTCGCGCCTCGGCGCCCTCGGCCACCTCTCGGAGCACCTCGGTGACGTCGCCAACGACGAGTCGGACGCGCCGATCGCGGAGGGCGTGGTTCGTCAATACGCCGAGCGGCCCCTCGCACCAGCGGGCGACGATCGGGTTGAGCTCCGCAACGACGACCCACGCTCGCGGGCCCAGGACATCGAGTGCCGCACGCAGCGTGAACCCCATTCCGAGGCCGCTGACGAGCACGCGCGCCGGTGCGTCTTTGCCAAGGCCCTCGCAGGCGAGCCTCGCGAGGTCATCCTCGGAGCGGTGCGCCGCGCTCGTCATCAGCACGCGGCCGCGGATCGTGAGCAGGAAGTCGCGCTCGCCGCGGCGCATGAGCGTCAGCGGTCCGTCGGGGGTGTCCACCGTCTCGAGCGGCTGCCAAGGGAGGGCCATCGCGCGCGGAGTGTGGCACGGCAGGCGCCCAGAGTGGCCTCGATCGAGCGATGCCTGGGCGTCGCGACTCACCATCGAGCCTCGAGCTCGGGGTTTCCCGACCGAGCAACTTCCGGGGCGATCTCCGACAGCTGGCTTGTGCACGCACTCTCTGCTTGGGGCCTCGGGCTCGTTCGTTGCCTCGGGCTTCCTCGTGAATTCGGCGCGCGAGGCTGGCCTCGGCTCCCTTCGTGAGTCACCCTCCGGCATGAGCGATCGTCCCGTCTTCTTCGTCGTGGGTGCCGCAGGTGGGGTCGGGTCGGCGCTGTGTCGCCGTCTCCATGCGCGCGGGTTCGAGCTGGTTCTCGCCGGCAGGAACGAGCCTCCGCTCACCGCGCTCGCGAGCGAGGTCGGCGGCGAAGTGGTGGCCTTCGACGCGCGCGACTTCGACAGGACGAGCGCGGCGATGGAGCAGGCTCATGCGCGGCACGGGCGCCTCGACGGGGTGGTGAACCTCGCCGGCTCGATCTTGCTAAAGCCCGCGCACCTGACCTCGGCAGCCGACTGGGAGCAGACCCTCGGCGCGAACCTCGGCACGGCGTTCTCGGTCGTGCGGGCGGCGGCGCCCCTCCTCGGCAAGAGCGGCGGCGGCGCGCTCGTGCTCGTCTCGTCCGCGGCGGCGCGCCTCGGGCTCGCGAACCACGAGGCGGTCGCGGCGGCCAAGGCGGGCGTCGTCGGTCTCGCGCTCTCCGCGGCGGCCACCTACGCCTCGCGCGGCGTGCGCGTGAACGTGGTTTCTCCCGGCCTCGTGCGCACGCCCCTCGCCGAGCGCATCGTCTCGAACGAGGCGTCTCTCAAGGCGAGCCAGGGCATGCACGCGCTCGGCCGCATCGGTGAGCCGGACGACGTCGCGCGCGTCCTCGAGTTCTTGCTCGACCCCGCGCAGAGCTGGATCACCGGGCAGGTGTACGGCGTCGACGGCGGGCTCGGTACCGTGCGGTCGCGGGCCTGACGGCCGATGCCCGAAGGCCACACGGTCCACCGCGCGGCGCGCGACCACGACGGCGACTTCGCCGGGCAGCGCGTACTCGTCTCGTCGCCGCAAGGGCGGTTTCCCGCCGAGGAGCTCGTCGATGCCGATGGTCGTGCGCACCTCGAGCGCGTCGAGGCGTACGGCAAGCACCTCTTCTACGTGTTCGAGGGTGAGCGCGTCGTGCACGTGCATCTCGGCCTCTTCGGAAAGTTCTTCCGGCGGCGCACCCCCGCACCCGCGTCGCGGTCGAGCACGCGCCTGCGGCTCGAGGGCGAGGCGATGACGCTCGAGCTCGTCGGGCCGACGGCGTGCGAGCTCGTCTCGGTCGAGGACATGCGGGCGATCACCGCGCGCCTGGGCCCCGATCCGTTGCGCGAGGACGCGAACCCTCGACGCTTCTACGCGTACGTCGCGCGCGCGAAGGCGCCGATCGGGGCGATCCTCATGGATCAGAGCCGCATTTGTGGGGTCGGCAACGTCTACCGTGCCGAGGTGCTGCACCTCTTGCGCGTCCACCCGGAGACACCGGGCAAGGCGCTCCCGAAGGCCACCCTGCGCGCGATGTGGCGCCTCACCGCCGGTCTCTTGCGCCGCGGCGTCGAGGAGAAGCGCATCGTCACGACGCGCGGTCTCACCCTCGCGAAGCCGCGCGAGCGCGTCCCGAGGCACGACAGCACCCACGTCTACCGCCGGCGCTGGTGCCGCACCTGCGAAGGGCCGGTGTCGACCTACACGCTGAGGGCGCGGACCGTTCACTACTGCGATGCGTGCCAGCCGCTCGAAGCGGCCGCGGAGTGACGGCGACGTTCAGTCTCCCACGCGCACGTCGACCTTCGAGAACTCGCTCGCGGCGAGCGCCTTGTCGCCGATGAAGAAGGCGAGCTCGTCGAGGTCGCCCCACTGAAAATTCGCCTGCGGATCGCTCGTCACGAGGAGGAGCAAGCGCTGCCCACGCTTCACGGCGGCGTCGTAGCGATCGCGGTGGCCGAGGAAGTGCGAGACCCGCGGCAGGCCGAGCGATGCGTGGAGCGCGCCGTAGGCCTCGGCCAAGAGCGCCGACAGCCCGTGGGTGACCGCTCGGTTCGTGGGGTGCACGAGCCGCAGGGTGGGCACGAGCTCGACGCGGCAGGCCGGGGCGAGCGCGCGACCCTGGTCGACCATGGCCTTCGGTACGCCGCGGCGGACGAGCGGCGAGCCGGCCTCGGTGAGGAGCACGGCCCCCTTTTGCCCGTAATTCTCGGGGTCGGAGTCGTGCACGAAGAACGAGAGGAGGCCACTCGCCGGGGCGAGCTTCGAGCCCCCTGTGCCCGCGAGCTTCGCGATCTCGGCGAGGTCGAGCTGACCCACGAACGTCATCGGCGCCTTCTTCACCGCGGGCCACGGGGTCGACTCCGGGAGATCCGGCGGGCCGCCGAAGCGGCTCGCGCCCACGGCGAACGTCGCGAGGTCGGCGCGCTCGAGGAGGAGCGCCACCGCGGGCGAGACGAGCTCCGCCTGGTGCGACGCGAGGCCGGCATCCGCGAGGGCCTTCGTCAGCGTGGCCTCGAGCGCGGCGTAGGGGGGCAGGTTCGGTCGCACGACGGGCGGCGCGGGAGGAGGAGGGGGCACTTCGACGGCGGGTGCAGGCGCGGCCTTCGCCTTCTTCGGCGGCTTCACGCCGAAGCGGGGGCCGAGCACCTTCGCGAGCTTCGCGTAGCGCTTCACGCGCGAGCCCTGGTTCGGCAGCGCCTCGAGGGTGGCGACGATGGCGAACACGGTGTGCGCCGCCTCGACGTGAGCGCTCTTCTCGAGGGCTTCCAGGATGGGCGTATCGGCGAAGGAGCTCTCCGCGGCGAAGGTGACGAAGCGCGGGAAGACCTCGGGCGTGTCGTGCCTCGCGAGGAGCATGGTGTGCTCGCGCGTGCGTGGCGCCTCTCGGAGCAAGTCGGCGAGCAGCTCCTCGTCGGCGGGGAAGCGCGCGAGCAAGGTGTAGCCGAACTGGGCGAACGGCCCGCCGCTCTCGAGGACGCGCAGCGCGAGGCCTCGCCAGCGTCGATCGGGCAGCGCTCCGGGCGCGAGGCGCCTGTTGACGGCGATCAAGACGCAAGCGAGCCACGACACGTCACGGGCGTCCGCGAGGTGCGAGCCCCAGGCGGGGTCGAGGTCGAGTCGGGCCTGCGCGGCGAGCACGCCCGTCGGATGCGGGGTGTTCTCGGGCACCGCGTTCGCGACGGCCTCGAGATCCTCGCGTGACCCATCGACGACGAGCGCGGCCGCGAGCTCGAGGCGCTCGGGCCAGCCCTCGCTCCGGGCGAGGGCGTCACGCAGCACGGCGCGGCCTTCGGGAGCCGCCGCGATCGCACGGACGAGGACCCCTCGCAGGTGCCTTCGCCCCATCCGTTGCCGGTAGGCGAGGTCGGCCGCCTGCTTCAGCGCGGTGCGCTCGGCGACGGGCAGCGCGTTCACGGCCACGTCGTCCCACACGGTCTCTCCGGGGTCGAAGAGCTCCTTCGTCACGCACGAGGCGAGCGCGGCGCCGTGGCCCGCGAAGGGCTCCTCGTCGACCCCGCGCCCCTCGGCGGTGGTGGCGTAGGCCTCGGCGAGCAATGCGTCGAGCGCGGCATCGCCGGTCGCAGGGGCAGGTAGGGGCGGCGGCAGACGGACGTAGGGGGTGGGCACGGCGTGACCACCCTAGGCGAGTTCGACGCGCTCGAGCAACGCGCGGATGGGTGTGCCCGCTCGCTCAGAGGGGCTTCCACGCCGGGTCGAACTTCGAGATGTAGGGGTCGACGAAGCTCGCGGCGAACGTGTCGACTCGGGTCGACCAGTTCGTGCCGCTGCAGGTGAGGTTTCCGTGGGAGTTCACTCCGACGATGCGCGGCACGCCGCCGAGCGTGACGAGGCCGGGGCCGCCCGAGTCGCCGTTGCAGGTGAAGGCCTTGCCGCCACCCTGACTCCCCACGAGGCCGGTGGACACCGCGCTCACCGTGAGCCACGCGGAGCGCCGGGTCCCGAGGGAGCCAGCGTCGTTTGCGACCGACTTTCCGTAGCCGACGAAGCGGATCGGCGCGCCGAGGTTCGCGGCTCCGAGCGCGGTGCGGTTCATCGGGATCGCCGGGCGGCCGAGGTCCGCCTTCGTGATGACGACGCCGAG
>VGRJ01000039.1 GCA_016875405.1 Deltaproteobacteria bacterium
GCCCGACAGACGCGCCGCACGCCGGCGTGGATCGCCTCGCAGGGGATCGCGCGCACCTTCCAGAACATTCGCCTCTTCCAGGAGATGACCGTCCTCGAGAACGTGCTCGTCGGGATGAGCCGCCACATCGGCTCGGCGGGAGAGGGCGCACTTCCCGAGCGCACCGTCGCCGCGGCTCCGCTGCTCGCGCCGCTCGGCCTGCTCGCCGCCGGCGTCGCGGTGAGGTGCGGCAGCCCCGACTCGCCCATGGCGGCGGCGCTCCTCCTCCTAAGCCTCGCCGGCGTCGCGCTCTATGTAGCGCGCATCGGGCGACTCGGCGCATTCACGCCGCAGGCCCTCGAGGCCGACACCGCGGCCCGCGCGAAGGGGCGTCTGCTCCTCGCGTTCGTCGGGCTCGAGGGCAAGGCGGAGCTCACCTCGAAGAACCTGCCCTACGGGGACCAGCGACGCCTCGAGATCGCGCGCGCGCTCGCCACCGAGCCGCGCCTGCTCCTCCTCGACGAGCCGGCAGCGGGGATGAACCCCGGCGAGACCGTGTCGCTCATGAAGCTGATTCGCGCGATCCGCGAGCGAGGCGTCACCGTGCTGCTCATCGAGCATCACATGCGCGTCGTCATGGGGATCAGCGATCGGATCGCCGTCTTGCAGTACGGCAAGAAGATCGCGGACGGGACGCCCGACGAGGTTCGGAGCGACCCAAAGGTGATCGAGGCCTACCTCGGAAAAGAGGAGCTCGGCTGATGGCGCTGCTCGAAGTCGAAGACGTGTCCACCTCGTACGGCGCGATCGAGGCGCTCTCGGGGATCTCGCTCCGGGTCGAGGCGGGTGAGATCGTGACGCTCGTCGGCGCGAACGGCGCCGGCAAGACCACCACGCTGATGACCATCTCCGGCGTGCTGAAGCCGCGCGCGGGCTCAGTCCGCTTCGAGGGCCAGGAGGTCGTCGGGGTCCCTGCACATGAGCTGGTCGGTCGCGGGCTCGCACACTCGCCTGAGGGGCGGCGGATCTTCTCGCGCATGACCGTCCTCGAGAACCTCGAGCTGGGCGCCTTCGGGCGCGACGATCGAGACGGCATCCAGAAGGACCTCGACCACGTATTCGAGCTCTTCCCGATCCTCGGAGAGCGCCGCAGCCAGACTGGCGGGACGCTCTCGGGCGGCGAGCAGCAGATGCTCGCGCTCGGGCGCGCGATGATGTCGCGACCGAAGCTCCTGCTCCTCGACGAGCCCTCCCTCGGCCTCGCGCCGCTCATCGTGCAGAAGATCTTCGAGGTGATCCGCACCCTCAACTCGGAGGGCGTGACGGTGTTGCTGGTCGAGCAGAACGCGCGCACCGCGCTCAAGCTCGCGCACCGCGGCTACGTCCTCGAGACCGGCCGCATCACGCTGACCGACACCGGCGCGAACCTGCTCGCGAACCCCGAGGTCCAGAGCGCCTACCTCGGCGAGTGACGGCGCTCAGGCGACGAGCGCCGCGTGAGCCCACGAGAGTCGGCCGAGGCGAACGCGGCTTGCCCCTTGTCAACTCGACTCGCGCCGAGAGCCGGCGACGGGAGCGCCAAGGATCACCACGTCTTCGGGCAAGAGCGCGCGCCCCCCGGCGACGTGCTCGGGCAGCCCGCGGACGATCTCCTGGTAGCGCGACGCACGCGATGCGAGGCGAGCCTCCAGCAGGGTGAAACCGGGCCTCGGATCGAGCCCGCCGCATGTGAAGATGTCGACCGCCGCGTAGCCGTGCTCGGGCCAGGTGTGGATCGAGAGGTGGGACTCGGCGATGAGCAGCGTGCCGCTGACGCCGTGCGGCGCGTACCGATGAAACGCCTCCGAGACGACCGTCGCCCCGATGGCGTCCGCGGCGTCGTGGAGCAGGCGCGCGACGTCGTCGGGCGCGTCGAGCAGCGCCGCGTCGCAACCGAAGTACTCCGCGACGAGGTGGCGTCCGAGGGTCTTCACCGAGCGGCGAGTTTCGGCACCGCGCGCGCGAGCCGTCAACGGCGGCGACGTGGGCCCCTGCCCGTACCGAAGCTAGCGGCGCTTGCGGCGCTTCGCCTTCGACCGCCTGGGCGAGCTCGAGCGGCTCCCCGAGGCCGTCGCCCCCTCGGCCGACGGAGCCGGGAGCGTCACCTGCTCGGACGCCGCCGGCGCCTCGAGGTAGAGCGCGCTTAGCGGAGGCAAGGTGAGGGTGAGCGCGCACGGGCGCTGATGCGTCGGCACGGGATAGGCCTCGCGGCCGCCGAGGTTCCCAACCCCGCTCCCGCCGTACTGCGCCGCGTCCGTGTTCAAAATCTCACGCCAAAAGCCGCGCTCCTCGACGCCGACGACGAAATCCGCGCGCGGAAGCGGCGTCAGGTTCAACACGACGAGGACGCGACGACCGTGCGAATCTCGTCGAAAGAACGCATAGACGCAGAGCTCAGAGTCGGCGAGCCCCCACTCGTAGCCTTCGCGGTCGAAGTCGAGCTCGTAGAGCGCCGGGGTGGTGTGATGGAGCTCGTTCAAGCGCGAGACGAGGTCGAGGAGCCCGCGATGACGCTCGTCGTCGAGCAGACCCCAGTCGAGCACGCCGTCGTGGTTCCACTCGCGGCGCTGCCCGAGCTCTCCGCCCATGAAGAGCAGCTTCTTGCCCGGCATCGCCCACTGGTAGGCGAAGAGCAGGCGAAGGTTCGCGCGCTGCTGCCATTCATCCCCCGCCATCTTGCCGAGGAGCGAGCCTTTTCCGTGGACCACCTCGTCGTGCGAGAGCGGCAGCACGAAGTCCTCGCTGAACTGGTACATCGAGCGGAAGGTCAGCTCGTCGAGGTGCCACCTGCGATGGATCGGATCGCGACCGAGGAACTTCAGCGTGTCGTGCATCCAGCCGAGATCCCACTTCATGCCGAAGCCGAGGCCCCCGTCGGAGACCGGGCGCGACACGCGGGGGAACGAGGTCGACTCCTCGGCGATGGTGGGGACGCCGACGTGCTCCTCGACGACCGCTGCGTTCAGCTGCTTGAGGAGAGCGATCGCGCCGAGGTTCTCGCGGCCACCGTGCTCGTTGGGCAGCCACTCGCCCGACGCGCGTGAGTAGTCGAGGTAGAGCATCGAGGCGACGCCATCCACTCGAAGCGCGTCCGCATGGTAGACGTCGAGCCAGAACAGCGCGCTCGACACGAGGAACGAGCGCACCTCGTTGCGATCGTAGTTGAAGATCAGGCTGTTCCAGTCGGGGTGAAAGCCCTTCCGCGGATCGGCGTGCTCGTAGAGGTGCGTGCCATCGAAGAAGCCGAGCGCGTGACGGTCGCTCGGGAAGTGCGCCGGGACCCAGTCGAGGATGACCCCGATCCCCTGCCGGTGCAGGTGATCGACGAGGAACATGAAATCTTCGGGGGTCCCGTAGCGGCTCGTCGGCGCGAAGTAGCCCGTCACCTGGTAGCCCCACGAGCCAAAGAATGGGTGCTCCATCACGGGCATGAGCTCGACGTGCGTGCAGCCGAGGCGCTTGACGTGCTTGGCGAGCGGCTCCGCGATCTCGCGATAGCCGAGCGAGCGACCGCCCTCGTCGGCGCGACGCATCCACGAGCCGAGGTGCACCTCGTAGATCGACATCGGAGCCCTGCGCCCCTGCCTCGCCGCGCGGGTCGCGAGCCATTCGGCGTCGCCCCAGGCGTAGTCGAGCCCCCACACGATCGCAGCTGTCGCAGGCGCCTCCTCGAAGCGGCGACCGAACGGATCCGTCTTCAGGACGGTGTAGCCGAGCTCGCGCGAGACGAGGTGAAACTTGTACTTGTGACCGTGCGCCGCACCCGGGACGAAGCCCTCCCAGACACCGGAGTCGCCGCGCGGCGTCAGCGCGTCGCGAGTGGGCTGCCAGCCGTTCCAGTCGCCGACGACCGAGACCTCGGCCGCGTTCGGCGCCCAGACCCCGAAGCGCACGCCGGCAACGCCGTCTTCGATGCACGGATGGGCTCCGAGCTTCTCGTAAGCTCGTCGGTACGTGCCCTCGTTGAACCAGTGAAGATCCTGGTCGCCGAGGCGCGACGACGGGGGCCGTACGACGGTGCTCATCCCTGCTCCACCCGGCTCCACCGCTCCTGCGCTTGGGGCCCGCCGAGGAAGTAGCACCAACCCGGGCCGGTGTCGCGGGTCAGGAGCGGTAGGCTGGGCACGCGCGGGTTGGGGGGCTTCACCTCGTCGAGGCGGCGCTCCATGAACTCGGCGAGCTGCCGCTCCATCGCATCGAACACCTGCTGCGCGACCTCATGCGCCGACGCGGCGGGGTCGAGCGGCTGATGAGTGACGACGAGGCGCGTAGACGGCGCGACGGTGACGCGAATACGGACACGATACGGGCTGTGGCTATGGTGCCCCCGCTGCGGACGCTCGACGACGACCCGGCACCGATGATGTCCGCCGCGTGGCGCAGGAGGCGCTCGACGCGCCGCTGCAACATGGGCTCGAGCTGCGCGAGGCGACCCGGATCGAGATGACGAGAGGTGAGTTCGAGCGACGTCTGCATGCGTCGCTTCGAAGCTGCAACCGCCGTGCCTCGCGCGCCCGTGACGTCTACAGACGACCGTAGTCGTCATCGCCCTCGTCGATGCGCTCGTGGATGTCGCGGATGAGGCGGCTTATCGCCGCGTGATGGAGCTGGAGCCTCGACAGGACGCCGTGGTTTGCCCTGGTAAAGACTCGGAGAGAATTCTTGCCTCCGTCGGGCTGCAGCGGACGTACCAGGGGACCGCCTCGTGGCACGCGGCTCGCAGCTTCGCCTCGTCGATGAACCTTCATGCGAGGCGAGACGGACCGTAGCTCGCGTGTCTCTCCTGCGTGATGCTGACGGCGCGCGCACTCACGCCGGCGGAGCACAGCGGGTCGGAGCGCGAACGAGCGAACGTGGCCACGCGACCCGAGGGCGAAGGCCTCGCGCCTGACGAGCCGCTCGATCCGTACGTCGTCCCCTGGACCTTCGATGAGCGCGGTCATCTTCGAAACCTCCCCGCGGTGTGCGAGGCCACCTCGGTCGCACTGTGGGACCCCGTGGAGCGCGAGCACGAATCGCGGCGCGGCCGCCCAGACGAGCATGCGCCCGATACCCCGGACCTCCACGACGAGGGCTCGCCGCTCGACGGCGCTGCTCCGCTTCAACGCCCGTAGGTGAGGCGATACACGACGTCGCGCGGAAGCCTCGGCGAGTGGATCCTCACCTGAAGTCGCAGGCCGCGCCTACGACATGCGTGGCGATTCTCACGGCCCCCCTCTCGGCCATCGAGGTGCTGGCCGAGCACGACGCCTTCGAGCCGAGAGCGGAGCTCTACCTTCTCGCCGGTGGCAGCGGTGGTGGCGACCGGCTCGTCGTCACGGAGCGTGGTTCAGCGAAATCCATCGAGGGTGACGCTGGTACGCGTACCCGCGCGATCGACACCGAGCCGCTCGACGATCCGTGTCGAGCGCTCGAGGCGTGCGCGCGCGATCAACCGAGCGAACTCCTTCATCTCGCCGACCATGTCCTCGATGGCACGGAGCCTCGCCGCTCGCGCGGCCTCGTCACCTGCGTAGCGAAACTCCCCGTCGCGCACCGAAGGAGGCGCCGCTTCGAGGGTCGCCTCGTCGGACCCCGACGTCGACCGCGGGGACGCGGTAATCGACGCGCCGACAATCGCGAGTGCCGCGGTGCGCCTCGACCGAGCGCTCATCGGTGAGCGGAGGTAGGCCCTCTCACCTGCTCTGCCATGGAGCGAGCGCGAAGGCGTTCGGAACGCTCCTTGCTGCATCGCACCGAGGACCTTCGATGCGCCTCCTCGTCACCGGTTCGGGCACGCCCTATGCCCTCGAGCTCATCCGAAAGCTCGGTCGCGAGCGTCATGCACTCTTCGCGGCGGATGCTCGGCGCCGGGCGGTAGGCAGTCGCTCGCGCTTCACGCGTCGCGCCTTCGTCACCCCTCCGCACCGCAAGAGCCCGTCCGACTTCGTGGCGCGCGTCGTGCGGATCTGTCGGGCTCACCAGATCGAGACGATCCTCCCGACCTTCGACGAGTCGCAGGTCCTCGCGGCTCACCTCGAAGAGCTGCCATGTCCGCTCTTTGCGCCGAGCGTCGCGCTGTCCCGTTCTTTGGCCGATCGGTGCGACCTCGCCGAGCGAGCGCGAACGCTGGGGCTGCGCGTGCCCGCGACGAGAGTGGTCACGTCGCGCGACGAGCTTCTAGCCGCGGCGACGAACGTTGGTGACTGTGTCGCGCGTCATGCGACGGGCTGGACGCGCGCGCACGGCGTCACGCGGCGCGCCGGCGAGCGCGAGGTCGAGACCTTCGATCGCGCGACGCCCACCGCGGAGGAGCGGTGGGTCGTCCAGGCGTACATCTCGGGGCTCGACGTCCACACCTACAGCGTGGCGCGTGAGGGACGCGTCTCAGCGCACGCGACCTTCATGCACACTTCGCCTCGTAGGAGACGGGCGCGGCGTGGTCTTCGAGTCGGTGATGGTGCCCGCCACGCTCGAGGTCGCGCGAGCGCTCGTGGAAGCGACCGGTTACGACGGGCAACTGTCGCTCGACCTTTGGCTCGGTGGTGACGGCTTCACGCTCCTCGCGTGTCGACCTGGTCCGAGCGCCGGCCTCTTCTTGCTCGAGGCAGAGGAGGTCGCGAGTGCCCTCTTCGGCGCTCTCCTGGCCTCCCCGCGCGTCGCTCCCGCGGAGCGGTCGCGCTCGCGCGCGACATGCTCGCCCACCGGCGAGAAGCGGCGTGCGACCTTCCCCCCCTCTTCTCGAGTGCGTGGGACGTCTTTGCCGCTCGAGCGGAGCCCGCGCCGCTCCTGTTTCACGAACGCCTCGCACTCTAGCGCGCCACGTCTCCGACCCGAGCGGCTCGCGCGACCTTGCCGCGAGACCCGCCAAGGGTCATTGGTCGTGGCACTGGCAGTCATCGAGGACATACGTCCCGCCGTTGCGACCGGCCGCTTTGCAACACTCCTGGCACTCGTCGGCCGTCGCTGCCTGGATGCAGGCGGCGGCGGCGCGTTCAGAGTTGCACGCGCTTGAGGCGGTGGCGAGCCAAGCGCACACGAGAGCCGCCGCCGAGAGTCGCTCGACCGAGGAGGTGCCGGTTCCGCACATCATCAGAGTGCCTGAGTTGCGCGCGGGCGGCGACGGGCCAGCCAACTGAGCGTCGCGAGGCCGAGGCCGACCCCGACAAGACCACCAGGGAGCGTGGGTCCCTTCGGGCGCGGGACAATCGCGGCGACGCCCTCGGCCGACGGGCATGGCGAGTTGATCGAACGGGCGAGCGCGTGGCGATGCTCCACGACGTCCTGCTTGGTCGCCGCCTCGAGGACGAGGTCGTCCGCGAGCGCCGCGCGCGGCAGCGACGCCTCGAGGCGCGTCACCCACACGTCGTCCGGGTGAAGCCCCGCCAGCGCGACGCGGAGGTCGTCGAGATCACCGCACTGGAGCACCTCGGCCGCGACCTCGCCCTGACCGAGCGCGTCGCAGTTCGCGCCTTCCGGGTCGCACGCCTCGACGACTCGGCTGCCCGACGACGCCACGCTCGCGAGCCGGTCGAGGCACGCGTTGACGTTGCCGACCTTCTCGCCGTTCGCGTCGCCCTGAAAGAAGTACGCTTGCGCAATCGAGGATGCCTGGCGGCTGTAGGAGAAGTCCTGCGACTGCACGTTGTAGGTAAGTGGCCCGACGGCATCGACCGACGCTGAGAGGAGGCTCCCGCTGCGCGCGTACGAGGTGAGGAACGCCTTGCCTTTGTTCTGCTTCAACTGGCTCGCGCGCACCGACGAGAAGTTCGACGAGTTGGTATCGAAGTCCCAGACGAGCTCGTCGACCGGAAGCACCCGGTTCTCGAAGCCCTTCGCCTGGTAGCGGCCCTCGCCGATCACGAACAGCTTGATGGCCGTCTCGGCGCCCGTCCCCGCAGCGACCATGCGCAGCGGCAACCCGAGCACGGCGCCCGGCGTCACGACACGCACCGGTCGCATCGCCTGCACGTCCTTGCCCGGGATGAGCCGAAGCGCGATGAAGTCGAAGCCTTCCTTCACGTAGGCGTCGACGGTGGGCTTCACGTCGACGGGGAGGTCGTAGCCGTGATCGTCGAGCCACTTCTCGAGCGCGGCGGGGTCTTCGGTCGAGAGGGTCACCGTCTCGTACGGACCCACCGTCCCTTGGTGCACGACGGTCACCGCCGGCGGGTCGCCGCCACGCCCATCCTCTGCACTCAGCGCGATATCCGCCGAAGCACCGCAGCCGAAGAGCGGGCCTCCATCGTCACCGATGAAGCCGCCGCCGCAGTTCAAGATCGGGCCCTGCACCACCGTGCTCGTGGCGGCATCGAGCGCCTCGAACCACGCGTCGTTCGCGAGCTCGACGCGCGCGCCAGGCTTCACCGGCAACACCCACGAGAAGTCCTCGGGCGCGCCCGCATACTGGATCTGGTCCCACAAGACGCTCTGGGTCGGTGAGATCGAGAGCGCCATCCGGTGGCCCGTCACCACGGTATTTTCGCTGGGCGCGACGAAGCAGCCTCCACAGGCTTTCGCGGGGTCGGCGATCGTCGCGAGCGCGCCCGTGATCGCGAGAGCCGCAAGGGAAGTCCGGATCGTCATAGGTGGTCTCCTCAAGGTCGAAGGTCGCAACCACGACATCGCGGTCGCGGTCGCGGAGGGGTTGTCCTGGATTGGCGCGCTATCGCGGGCCAGCGCCACGACAGCGGCACTTAGCGTGCCACGGGGCGTCGGCGCACGAGAAGATCTCGACGGGTCGCGAACACGACGCGCTCTGGCTCGGCGAGCGACGCACGCGGGGACGCCGGCGCGGGCGCTCCCGCCGTCGTTGCCGAGCGCCAAATGCAGCAGACCCGACGCTCCAACGGAGCATCGGGGCATGGACTAGCCCCCGTCGGGGCCGCGGCTCAGGGTCACTCGCTGGCGCGCGACTCGACGACCTCGGCCAGACGGCGAGCGTCGAGGACTTTGATCTTCGGCGAGACGGTGACCGCGCCGGATTCCTCGAGCTTGCGGAGCACGCGCGACATCGTCTCGGCGCGCATGTGCAGCAGCCGCGCGAGGACGTTCTTCGGGAGCGTGAGCATGGCGTTGGCGGAGCCCTTCCGCGAGGCGTCCCCCTCGACGGCGTTGAGCAAGAGCCGCGCGAGGCGCACGATCGCCGAGCCGTGGAGCGCCATCTGTTCGTTCAGGCTCAGCCGCAGCGCGCCGAGCGACGCCCGCACGAGCGCCTGGGTGCCCTGGCTCTGACCGCGCAGCCAGTCGCGCGCCTGCCCGGCGGGCGCCACCGCGAGTTCGACCTCGCTGACGGTCCACAGGTAGTAGGGAAGGACCGCGCCGTCGATGGCCTCGAGTCCGAGCACCGAGCCCGCCTCGCGCAGAACGCAGAGCGTCTCCTGGCCCGCATGGTCGACCGTCGTCGCGAGGACGCGGCCCTTGCGAACCAGGATGATCACGCCGTCCGGAGCGTCGAGCTCGATGAGCCGCCCAGCTTCGTACCGCTCGTCCTGGAACCGCAGCAGGCGGCTGAGTGCCTCTTCATCGCGTGCGCGCCCGTGGTCGTTCGACTTCGCCATGTTCTTGTTGCGTTTCCTAGGGTTCGCGACAGCCGCCATTGCGCACCTCGGTCGTTGACAGAGATCAAGCTACACGAATCGCGGACCGTTGACACGGTCGATTTCTGAACCCGGGGCGGTTCGGGCCTCCCGCGGGTAACCCCAGACGGCACGGCACGACGCTTGCGAAATTTTTTGGCGCGAGCGCTGGCAGGTCGCCGGGCCGCGACGAGCACACCATGTCGACCGAACGCTGGGCACCAACCACCGAGACACTCGTCACGCCTCGCACCCCGGACCGACGGCCCGAGTGGCTGCGCCTGCAGCCGTCGAGCGCGCACGAGCTGACCGCGGGGACCTCGCGCGAGCTGGGAGACGACCGCGAGCTTGTCTACGTCGCAGACGGGCGGTTGCTCGTCTCGGCCGCGGACGACAAGGGACACGAGATCGTCTCCTACCTGCGGGGGCCGGGGGGATCGTCGGGCTCGAGCGGCTGCTCGACCTCGTCGTCCCGTACCGGCTCTGGGCCCTCACCGACGTCCGTTACGAGACTGTGTCGACCGACCACATCAAGCATTGGATGGGCGAGGCGGTGACCGAACCTGCAAAGAGCCTGGTGAGGTCTGCCCTCGAGGCGACGGGCTCCGCGGTGCGAGAGCGCTCCACGTAACACGGCCGCGTCATCACGCGCGTCTCGAAGCTCCTCACCGAGACACAAACCGGTGACGGCACGCTACGCCTCCCGCGCTCCGTGATGGCGCGGATCCTCTCGATGCGCCCCGAGACGCTGTCGCGCGCGCTGAAGGAGCTCGAGGAGCGAGGCGCCCACACCCTGAAGCCGCGCCTCAAGATCGTCAATCACGACCTCTTGCGGCAGGCAATCACGGCTCACTGAGGCGGGCGCTCACTCGAGGGGTGCGAACAGATCGTCGACGTCGGCCTCGGTCAACGCGGTCGAGGCGACCCCTCCACCGAGGATCGCGTCCGCGAGGGCCTGCTTACGCTGCTGCAAGCCGAGCATGCGCTCCTCGACGCTCCCGGCAACGATCAGTCGGTAGACGAACACCGGCTTCGTCTGCCCGATCCGGTACGCGCGGTCGGTGGCCTGGGACTGCGCGGCTGGGTTCCACCAGGGATCGTAGTGGATCACCGTGTCGGCGGCGGTGAGCGTGAGGCCGGTCCCGCCCGCCTTGAGGCTGATCAAGAACACGTCCGCTCGCCCCTCCTGGAAGGCATCGATCTTCGCCTGGCGATCGGTCGTCGCGCCGGTGAGCGTGACGTGACGGATCCCCTCGGCGAGGAGTGCCTCCGAGACGAGCGTCAGCATTCGGGTGAACTGCGAGAACACGAGCACGCGTCGCCCCTCGGCGACGAGCGTCCGGCAGAGCTCGAGCAACGTGTCGAACTTGGCGGCGTGAGGAACCTCGGCCGCGGCCGGCACCTTCACGAGGCGCGGGTGGCAGCAGACCTGACGCAACTTCATGAGCGCGTCGAGGACCGGCACCGTGGAGGCCGCGAGGCCCTTTTTGCGGATCGCAGAGCGCACCTCGGCGTGCGCGGCGATACGGATGCTCTCGTAAAGCTCGCGCTCCTCCTCGGACAGATCGATCGGTCGGACGAGCTCGGTCTTCGGCGGCAAGTCCCGCGCGACGTCTCGCTTCAGACGGCGCAGGATGAACGGCGCAACGCGGCGGCGAAGCAGCTCGAGCCGCTCCTCGTCACCAGCCTCGATCGGCTGACGGAAGCCGATCTGAAAGGCCTCGCGGCTGCCGAGGAGGCCCGGGAGGAGGAAGTCGAACATCGCGTGGAGCTCGCCGAGGTTGTTTTCGAGCGGCGTCCCCGACAGGCAGAGTCGAAGGTCGGCGCGGAGGGCGCGAACCGCACTCGCCGCCTTGCCGTGGAGGTTCTTGATGGCCTGCGCCTCATCGAGCACGACGATGTGAAACTCGTGCTCCTCGAACATCTCGATGTCGCGCCAGAGGAGCGGATAGCTCGTCACCACCACGTCCGCCTCGCCGACCTCGACGAAGCGCTCGCGCCGGCGCGAGCCCTGGAGCTCGAGGACCTCGAGGCGGGGCGCGAACTTCGCGATCTCGCGGGCCCAGCCTGGGACGAGGCTCGTCGGCGCCACGAGCAACGCGGGCCGACGCAGACGCCCCGACTCCTTCTCGATCAAGAGATGCGCGATTGTCTGCAGCGTCTTGCCGAGCCCCATGTCGTCAGCGAGCACGCCGCCGAGCCCATGCGTCGCGAGGTGCTGGAGCCAGGCGACGCCCTCTCGCTGATAGGGCCGAAGCTCTGCCTGCAGGCCACGAGCACGCACCGCGTCGGTCGGGGGCGGAGACGAGAGCGCCTCCCCTAGCTCGCGGAGCTCGGTCGCACCCGTCCACGCGACGGCTCGTCCGCCCTCCTCGAGCACCGCGCCGAGCTCGAATGCCGTCGCCGCGAGCCGCGCGTCGAGCCGGAGCACGGGGACGCCCGCGCGGGTCGTGATGCCGACGCCTTCGTAGAGGTCGCGGACGATCGCGAGCACGCGCCGCAGGCGATCGGGCGGGACCGGTAGGTAACGACCGTCACCGAGCGGCAACGCGGCGAGCCGCGTCGCCATGCGGAGCAGGCCCGCGAGATCTCCCTCTTCGGGGAGTCTGTCGAGCAGCGCGAGGAGCGCGGGGAGCAGGCTCACGCGGACGCCGTCGAGGGCGATGCCGAGCTCGAGGTTGAACCAATCGGGGCGCTCGGTGTCGGCGGAGACGTCGACGTACCAAGGGACATCGGCCTCCACGACGCGGTAGGGGTAATCGGCATCGACCTCGACCTGCCAGCCGAGCGAGCGGAGCTGCGGTAAGGCGTAGGCCGAAAATGCGCAGTAGCCGTGAGCGCTGCCGTCGACGTCGACCACGTACTCGGCGTTCGAGCCGTAGGGCACCTCGAGGTACTCGAGGCACGCGATCTCGACGGCGCCGAAACGCTCGAGCAGCCGGCGCGCCTCGGCCTCGGCCGTCGGCTCGAAGACCCCGCCCGTGAAGGACAGCGCGAGCACCGGCGTCGACACCTCGTCTCCCGACGCGACGTCGATGAGCTCCTCGAGGCGCACATAAAGCAACGGCGCAGAAGAGCGAGAGGAGACGAAGGATTGCACGGACGTCCAGCGGTCTCGGGGAAAAGCGAGCCAAATGTATAGGTGAATGGATCGTAGATGGAAAGCTCCTCTCGCATTAGCGTGCGCCGCGATGAGCGAATCCGGCGTGCAGAGGCTCGGCGAGCGCGCACGAGAGCTCGAGGCCGAGGGCGCAGAGCCGCTACGCCTCGAGGCGATCCAGCGCGCGCGTAAGTTCAAGCGCTCGTGGCTCGAGATGGCCGAGACGTTGACCGAAATCAGGCGCCGACATCGCTTCGAGGCGTGGGGGTACGCCGACCTGCACGCCTACGCCGCCGAGGAGCTCGGGATGAAGCGGGCGACCGTCGACAAGCTGACCGGCTCGTACCACACCGTGGAGCGCTACGCCCCCGAGCTCCTCAAGCGCGACGCGGACGAGGCTCGGCTGCCTCCGCTCGACAGCGTCGATTACCTTGCGCGGGCGCTCGGGGAACGCGGCGCGAAGCGCGCCGAGGCGGCCCCTCCCGAGGTCCTCGACCAACTGAAGGACGCGGTCTTCGAAGAGGTGCGACCGCTCACCTCGATCCGGCGCGAGTTCCACGCCACGCTGTTTCCGAAGAGCGAGACCGAGCGCGCGAACGAGCTCGCCGAGCGAACGCGCGCGCAGGTGAGGAGACTCCTCGACGCGCTCACCTCGGTCGATGGGCTCGACCCGAACCTCACCGACGAGTCCCGCCGCGTACTCGAGCGGCTCGAGGTCGAGCTGACGAGCCTTGCGAGCCCGCTTCCCGAGGACGCCGCTCTCCGCGCGTGACGCGAACGAAAAACCCGGTCGTCCGCCTCACTGCACGAGCGCCAGCAAGTCGTCTCGCGTGAGCGCGAGGGCGGTCGCAGCCTCATCGAGCGCCGCCTCCGCAAGGCCGCGCTTTCTTCGCTGCAGGTCGAGGATGCGCTCCTCGACCGTGTCACGCGCGATCAACCGATGCACGAGCACCGAGCGGGTCTGCCCGATGCGATGCGCGCGATCGGCCGCCTGATCTTCGACCGCCGGGTTCCACCAGGGATCGAGTAGGAAGACGTGATCGGCGGCGGTGAGGTTCAAGCCGGTCCCGCCGGCCTTTAAGGACAGCAGCATGACCGGAGGCCCGTCGTCGGCCTGGAACGCCTTGACGACGCCCTCGCGATCCGAGGTCGACCCGTCGAGGCGCAGGAACGCGAGACCGGCGTCTTTGAGCTCGGGCTCGACGCGATTGAGCAACGAGGTCCACTGCGAGAACACGAGCGCGCGGTGCCCACCGCCAGCCGCTTCCTCGAGCGCGGCGCGAAGGCGTTGAAGCTTCGAAGACGGCTCGGGGCGGGCCGCCTGCCCCGGCAAGAGCGTGACGTCGCAAGCCGCCTGCCGGAGCCGGAGGAGCGCCTCGAGCGCGCGCATCACGTTGCCCCCCTCGCCGAGCTCCTTCATGACCGAGGCTCGTGTCGCGAGCAGCACCGCGTCGTAGACAGCCCGCTCGTCGTCGTCGAGCTCACACGACAGGACGGAGTCGAGGCGCGGCGGCAGATCCGAGGCGACCTCGCGCTTCGTGCGCCTGAGGACGAAGGGTCGAATGCGCTCGCGCAGGCGCAGGGCCGCGTCCGCCGCACCATCGCCGACCGGACGCTCGATCTCGTCACGGAACGCGGTGCGCCCGCCGAGCAGCCCCGGGTTCAAGAAGTGCATCAAGCTCCACAGCTCCTCGAGTCGGTTCTCGACCGGCGTGCCGCTCAGCGCGACGCGGAAGCCCGCGCGCAACCGTCGCGCGGCCTCGGCGACCTGACTGTCCGGATTCTTCACGGCCTGGGCCTCATCGAGCACGACGGTGTCCCACGTGACGCTCGCGAAGAGCTCGACCTCACGCCGCAAGAGCGCGTAGGTGGTGACGACGACGCCGCGGTCGGGGAGCTCGCGGCTCGCCCCGTGGTACGCGACCGCCGGCACGTCGGGGCGGAAGCGGGCGAGCTCGTCGAGCCAGTTGTGCACCACGCTCCGCGGGCACACGACGAGCGCGCGACCGGCCAGCACCGTGAGCGTCTGCAAGGTCTTGCCGAGGCCCATGTCGTCGGCAAGCAGCGCGCCGAGCCCTGCGTCTCGGAGGAAGCTCAGCCAGTCGACGCCGCGGCGCTGATACGGCCGGAGCTCCGCGTGAAGCACCGCGGGCAACGTGGCCTCGGGAATCCCCGAGAAATCACGAGCGAGGGGCGCGAGGCGGGCGAGCTCGGGTGGCGTCGGGTGCTCGAGGTCCGAGCAGAGCCTCGCGAGCGACGGACGCGCATGCGCGGGCACTCGACCGTTCGCGTCGCGCGCCGCGAGGAGCTGACGCAGGCGATCGCCGTGACGGGCGAGCCACTCCTCGGGGAGCGGCGCGAAGCCACCGCCGAGGAGCGGTACCGCGCCGAGGCCCTCGCGCCATGCCTCGACCACCGCGGTCGCGTCGACGACGAGCGACGGCCCGGGGCCTTCGGTTGCGAACGCGACGTCGAAGGCCTCGTCGGTGACGCGGAGCTCCGCCGCGAGTGACCTCGGGTAGTTCACCTCGTGCGCGTCACCGAGCACGGCGACGTCGACGAGCCCGCGCAAGGTGGCCGCGAGCGCGACCGCCTCCCGCCCGGTGACATCGAGCGCCCGCCCAGGCACGAGGTCCACGAGCTGACGGAGGCGCTCGGCAGCCAAGCGCTCGGCGCGAGGATCGCGCGCGAAAACGGGCACCCGCGCACCGCGCAGCGGCTCGATGCGATCGCCGACGAGGCGTGCCACCGGCGGGTCGCCGTAGCCGATCGACGCCACGACGTGCAGGCGCGAGCCGCGCTGCACCACGTCGAGCATCGGGACCGCCGACAAGGCGCCGTCGGCTCTCGGCAACGGCGAGCGCTCGACGACCTCGGTGCGCTCCCGCCACGCGGGCAGGACGCGCGTGACGAGCTCGGCGACTCGCTCGCCGTCGTAGCGCAGTTCGAGCGGAAGCCGCTCGAGGCGAAGGCCAACGAGCTCAGGCTCTCCGATCGGCCTGAGCGTCCGGCCCTCGACGAGCACGAGACCCGGCACGAACGGCTCGACGCGCGCCCCCTCGGTCGGAAGCGCGAGCGACAGCACGAAGCCCTTGCCCCGACGCTCGACCGCGACCTCGGGCCAGAACGGCTCGACCGCCACCGAGACGGGCGCGCCATCGAGCCGCACATCGCGCGCCTGCGCGAGCAGATTGACCAGCGTCAAGAAGCGGTCCGCTGGCAGGCTCCGCATCCGGCTCTGTTGGAGGAACTGGTCGATGGTGAGGTCGACCGCGGTCAGCTCGAGCGCAGGGCCCTTCTCGCGCCCCGAGAGCTGACCGGCGAGCGTGCCCTCGATCACGACCTCGGCCGCTCCCGCCTCGACGGCGACGCGCGCGACGAGCACGCGCTCGCCGTCTCGCGACAGCCGATAGCCGACGTCCGCGCCCGCTTTGCGAGACGTCCCGAGGGCTCGCCCCTCCTTCTTTGCTTGACGAATCGCAAGAACAGCCGCGACCACGTGCTCGCACGGGTCGTCCCCGTCGCAGGTGCAGCTCCACTCTGCGTCAGCGATGTGCAGAGTCGCCTGAGGGGCGATGGTCTTTCCCGGAACACGTACGCGCAGCTCGACGGGATCGCCGTCCTGGATCAGGTCGACGGCGTCGGCGCGCTGCAGCTCGACCCCGCGCGACCAGGTGCGAGGCGGAGCGGCCTCACGGGCCGCGGCGAAGAGGGCTTGCAGGGGATCGCTCACGTGCGTACGCGTTCTGCATGGCTCAGTCCGACCACGTCATCAAGACCGGCGCGACGGTCGAGCTCCGCTACACGCTTCGGGACTCGGCCGGGCGGGTCCTCGAGTCTTCGGGCGACGGCACCGAGCGCTACCTCCACGGCGCAGGCCACATCGCGCGCGGGCTCGAGCGGGCGCTCGAGGGACGACGAGCCGGGGAGTCGTTCGAGATCACGCTTGAGCCTTCCGACGGCTACGGCGCGCGTCGCAAGGGGCCTGGGCCCCAGCCCATCCCGCGAGGCACGTTCCCCGCCGACGCCGAGCTGCGCGTGGGCATGAAGTTTCAGGCGGAGTCGCCGGACGGGCGCCCCGTCGATCTCTACATCGCACGGGTCGATGCGCGCGAGGTGCACGTCGATACGAGCCACCCGTACGCCGGCTTGACGCTGCGCTACGCGATCGAGATCGTCGCCGTCTCGGAGCGCTGACGCGGCGGACGAGAACTCCCGCGGATGCGAGACCACCCGGAGTCGCTCATCCGTTGTAGAGTCTTGTTGCCATGCGTGGCCGGGCACCGCTCTTTGCCGTCGTCGCCCTGGGTTGTGCCAGCGCGCCGCCGGCCGTGCATGGCCCGCTGACCCTGCCCGGGATTCCGGCGCCGCCCCCTGAGCGAGTCGCCGCCAGCGACGGCGGGATTCGTCCTTGCCCGAGCGCCAATGCCGCCGCGGCGCCTCCGCTGACACCCACCGCCGCACGAGCACCCGCGCCATCCGACGCGCTCGACGACGACGACTCACTCGCCGACTCGGAGGAGGCGCCCTACGAGAACGGCGGGATCGACGATGGAGAGCCCGACGCGCCGCGCGACGACGGCGCCGCCCACGGTTCGCTGCCGCTCGCGCCGGCCGATCCGCGCTTGTCGCTGTCGGACGAGGAGCTCCGACGCCGCGTGAAGCTCGACCTCGCGAGCCTCGGCTCGTTGTCGCTCGGGACGCCTGCCGCAGGCGGCCTCGTGAACCCCGTCGCGCTCCGATCCTCGGCAGAGCTCACGATCGTGGACGCGGCGGCGAGCTGGGGGACGGAGGAGACCGTCGCGTACCTCACGCGCGCGGTCGCGAAGGTCTACGAGCGCCACCCCAACACCCCGCCACTCCAGGTCGGCCACCTAAGCTCGCGGCGCGGCGGACCGCTGAGCCCGCACCGCAGCCACCAGTCGGGACGCGACGTCGACCTCGGCTACTACTACCGCGACGACAAAGGCACCTGGTACCGCCGCGCGACGGCCGCGAACCTCGACCTCGAGCGAACCTGGGCCCTCGTGCGCGCGCTCGTGACGGAGACCGACGCCGAATACATCTTCATCAATACGTCGGTACAGAAGCTCTTGAAGGACCACGCTCAGCGCATCGGCGAAGACCCGACGTGGCTCGACGGGCTCTTCCAGGTCGGGTCACGCAGCACGAACGCCATCGTCCGCCACGTGCACGGGCACGACACCCACATGCACGTGCGCTTCTACAACCCGATCGCGGCCGAGCTCGGGCGGCGCACGTTGCCCTACCTGCCGGACCGGCGGCAGGTGGAGCGGCGCGAGGAGGAGGGCCTCGTGCCGTACCGAATCCACAAGGGCGAGACGCTGGCCGTCCTCGCGAAGAAGTTCGGGACCAGCGTCGCGGCGATCCAGAAAGCGAACCGACTGCGCAACCTGAAGGTCGTCGCGGGTCGGACCTACCTCATGCCACAGAAGGTCGTGGTCGAGCGCACGAAGCGCATGCAGTCCGCGCCGCGCGTGACGGTCCCCGCGCGACGCCTGCCGCCGCGCCCGCCCGCGACCGGCTGAGCACACACGCCCCGAGCCAGCGCACGAAAGCTGCTAGGCTCGAGCGATGACGACGACGAGGGAGAGGCGCGTGAGCCAGCACGTCCGGCTCCTTCGGCCCCTCGGGAGCGGCGCGATGGGCACGGTGTGGCTCGCTCATCACGAGCGCCTCGACGCCGAGGTCGCGGTCAAGCTGATCGACGGAGTCCTCGACGCGCGCGACCCGCACGCGCGCGAACGATTTCGCCGCGAAGCGACGCTGGGCGCCCAACTGCATAGCCCCCACGCGGTTCGCATCTTCGACCACGGCGAGCTCGAGGACGGCAGGCCCTACCTGGTGATGGAGCGGCTCGTCGGCGAGACGCTCGGCACCTACCTCGCGCGCTCCGAGACACTCTCCCCCCCGCTCGTCCTCGCGCTCGCGACGCAGCTCGCGGCCGTGCTCGAAGAGGCGCACGCGCTCGGGGTCGTGCACCGTGACGTGAAGCCCGAGAACCTGTTCCTCGTCGATGCGGGCGGCGAGCCCTTCGTGAAGCTCCTCGACTTTGGCGTCGCCAAGCGCGCCGCGGGCGACGCGCGCACCGACACGACCCTGACCGGCGCCCTCGTCGGGACGCCGGAGTACATGAGCCCCGAGCAACTCTTGGCGCGAGATCCGGCGGATCCGAGCGCCGATCGCTGGGCGCTCGCCGTCGTGATTTACCGTTGCCTCACCGGGCGCGCGCCCTTCTCGGGCGAGACGCTGCCCTCTCTGACGCTTGCGATCTGTCAAGGCGACCATGAGCCGCCGAGCGAGCTTGCCGCGCTCCCCGAGAGCGTCGACGCGTGGTGCGCGAGGGCCTTCGCCCCCGAGCGCTCGGCACGGTTCGAGAGCGCGACGGCCATGGTCGAAGCGCTGGCCGAGGCGCTCCGCCTCGAAGGGCCGACCACGGCGGCCAAGCTCACGCCGCGACCTCGCGTCGACGAGCCTCCGGCTGCCACCTCGACGATCTCGGGGACGACGGCCGATGCGATCTCGCCGGTGTCGACCTTCTCGCGACGTTCGCTCGCGGGGGCACTCGCGGCGCTCGCGCTGGCCGTAGGCGTCGCTTACATCGGCATGTCCGCTTGGCAAAGCGCACTCCCGGTGAGCCCCGCGGCCTCCCTTCAGGAGCACTCGAATGCGACGCCCGCGGAGCCGTCGACCGCGCCGCGGCCGCGCCTCGCGCAACCTCCCGCGCCGCCTATCCCCGAGGGAGGAGCCGATCTCGACACGCGCGCGGCGGCAACCTCGGCGCTCGCCTCCACGAGTGCACGCGTCCCGGCCGTCGGCTCTCCGCCGACCGCCACGCCGGCGTGGGCGCTCCCGACGCCGGCTCCGCGTACGAGCGCGACGAAGCCCGGCTGCGAGAATCCGTTCGAGCTCGACACCGAGGGGGATCTGGTCCCGCGCCCCGGCTGCATGTAAACGTCGAACGATGAGCGTCCGGCGCTTTCGCGATCCGAGCCGCGTCGTGTCGATGGCGACCGCCGCTGCGCTGTGCGTCGCCCTGTGGCCGACCGACGCGTGGCCTGCGCCCCCCGACACGACGCCGACCGACGACGCCTCGCAAGAGTCGCGCGCGGGAGCCGACCTCGGCAAGCCCGGCGATCGACAGGGCTGCGTCGACTCGTTCAAGCGAGCCCAGCGCCTGCGACGCCGAGGCGAGCTCTTGTCGTCGCGCGCCGAGCTCGTCGTCTGTGGGCAGCCGAGCTGCCCAGACGCCATCGAATCGAAGTGCCTCACGTGGTTCGAGGAGGTCCGGGCCGAGGTGCCGACGGTGGTGGTGAGCGTGCGCGACCATCTCAAACGCGACGTCGTCGATGCGTCGATCCTGATCGACGGCGAGGTGCTCGCGGCCTCCGTCGATGGCCTGCCGCTCGAGGTCGATCCCGGGCCGCGCGAGGTCGAGGTGCGCTCGGGCAAACTCCGCGCGAAGGTGCGAATCGTCGCGGTCCAGGGGGAGAGGAACCGCGCCGTGCTCGTGGAACTCCCCGCACCCGTGAGGCCGCCTCCGCCGCGCGGGTTCGAAATGCCCGCGCTCGGGTGGGTCGGCTTCGGCGTCGGTGCCGCGGGTCTCGTCGCCGGCTCGGCGACCGGGCTCGCGGCGCTCCTCGCGCGAGGGAACCTCGAGTGCCCGGGCGACAACTGCTTCCTCTACGAAGAGCAAGCTCTCACGAAGGGTCGTGCGCTCGCCCACGCATCGACCGCGAGCTTTGGGCTCGCCGCCGCTGGCCTGCTTACGGGCGTCCTCGCGTTGACGTGGCGCCGCCCAGAGCCCGCGGGCCCACGCGCCTCCGTCCTCCTTCGTCCGAGCGGCGTCGCCGCCGAGGTCACGTTCTGATGCCCGGTCGAGCTCGACCGTGCGGCCTCGCCCTCGTCGCCCTCGCCGGAGGCTGTCACCTCGTCGGCGGTTACGAGGCTCTCTCCCTGCGGACAAGCGCACAGCTCGCCTGGATCACCGATGGTAGCGGCCCGGGCGACGCGGAGGTACGCGCGATTGGAGCCCTGCCGAACGCGCGCGCGATCGTCGCGGGCTCGTTCGCGGATGCCATTGTTTTTCCGGAGACAGAGCTCTCGTCCGAGAGCGAGGCCGCGGCGTTCGTCGCGATCGCAGAGCCCGACGGTCGGATCGTGCGCTCCCTCGCGCTCGAAGCGACCCAGGCCGTCCGCCCGCTCGCCGCCAGTGGCTCAACCCTCCTCGGAACCTTCGACGGTACGCTCCGAATCGGCGCGAGCACCCTACCGACATCGAGCGCGCCATCGTCCCTCTTCCTCGTGGACTTCGACGAGGTGTCCGGGAACGTCGTCCAGAGCCTCGCACTCGGGGGTGACGCCTCCGTCGCGACCGATGACCGACTCGACGTCGCGCACGACTCGCAAGGCAACGTGCTCATCGGCGGGAGCTACACCGGCGCGCTCGCGCTCGAGGGATGCGCGCCGCTCCCCACGAAATCCAAGCCGAACCTCTTTCTCGCGAAGCTCGCCGACGCGGATCGTCGATGCCTGTGGGCGCTGACGAGCAACGATGAGGCCCCCCAACGCGTCGAGTCCGTGGCCGTCGACCCTTCAAACGACTTCGTGGTCGCGGCCGGCGTCTTCGTTGGGAGGCTCGCGCTCGACCCCGACGCTCCGCTTCAGAACAGCGGGGGGACGGATCTCTTCGTCGCGCGGCTCGACGGCGCCGGGCGGCCGCGCTGGGTGAAGAGCCTGGGCAACGGTGGCCATCAAGGCAGCCCTCGTGTGGCAGCGGCAGCGGGCGGCTACACCGCGCTCGCGGCGTTTTTCGAGGGAACCCTCGAGGTGGAGGGCGACACCGTGTCGTCGACCCAAGGGCACGACATTCTCCTCGCCACCTACCGCCCTGACGGCTCGCTCGCGTGGCGACGACGGCTGCGCGTCGCCCGACCGCCCTGCGAGCCGACGAGCTGTGACCTCGACGACCTCGAGCTCGCGTTCGACGCGGAAGGGAACGTGGTGCTCGCCGGTCCCTTCGAGGGCAGCCTCGAGATGGATGAGTACGGGATCTCGGCGGAGGGCGCCGCCACCTTCGTGCTGAAGGTGGATCGCAACGGAAACCCTCTATGGCTCGGTCATTTCGGCGCTGCGACCGACGCCTGCGAGGCTCGCGGCAGGTGCACGCTCGCGCTCGCCGTCGACTCGAATCGCGACGTGCTCATCGGCGGCTCGTTCACGGGCGCGCTGCGATTCGACGGCGCGGAGGCGCCAACCACGCTGAGCCCCTTCGAGAGCGACGTCGGGCGCGACGCATTCATCGCGAAGTTCGCGCGCTGAGCTCAACGATAGGAAGCGCAGGCCGGTCGTGGACGAACCAGACCGGCGCTCAACCCGAGGGGCATCGGCGCAATGCCGCGGGGCTCGTCAGTTGACGGTGATGCACGAGCCATTCGACGGCGCGACCGCAGGCGCGTCGCACGCGGCCTTGCCCGTGTTCATCGCGTCGAGACACACGCCGACCCCGATCCCACCCCAGAGCGGCCCGTCCTGGCCCTCCTTGACGCACTTCCCGCTGCCGCAATCGCCATCGTCGCAGCAGTACTTCGCGCAGCCATTCGACGCCGAGCAGCCGTAGCCCCCCTGGCAAAACGGGCCCGACTCGTTGTCGCACGCGACGCAAAGCCCGGAATCGTTCGGCGCCGGGAAGCAAACGAACTTGTTGTCCTTGCTCGCGTCGCACGCTTCACCGGTCTTGCAGCCCGCGTTCGTGACGGGGTTGCACTCCGCCGTCCAAGCTCCGCCGCCGGAGCCCGAGCTCGCGGACGTGGAGGTCGACGTGCTCGTCGAGGTCGCGGACGAGGACGCCGAAGACGCCTGCGCGCCCGTGCTCACCTGCGAAGACGAGCTCGCCTGGCCGCTCCCGCCCGAACCGTTGTCGCCTGCACCTTTGCCGCTGCACCCCGCCGCCGCAACGATGACTGCGGCCACACCGAACTCGAGCACACTCATTTTCATGGCTGTCAACTCCCAACGCCACGTCACGGCGCTGTCCTCTTAGAACTACCGAGTTCGTCCGCGTGACACAAGCCGCGTCGCCTCGTGATCCCTCGGTCTGGTCACCCACGGATCGCCCTCATCGCGTCTGACGACGCGTCGTCACGCGACCCGAGCGGCGAGGCAGCGTTCAGCCCCCAAAGCGCTGCTGGACGAGGGCCAGCCGGCGCTCCATCTCCGCGTCGGCGAGCCCGAGCTTGCCGATCAGCTCCAAACGCCCGCGCGCAGCGACGCCGGTATAAAACGAGGAGTAAGCCGACAGCCGCTCGAGCTCTGCGAGCACGCTGCCCATCAGCCAGTTGGCCGCGCGGCCGTCGGACGCGAGTCGCTCGTACCGAGCCGAGGGCGGCAGGAAGGGCTCGCTTGCGTCGGCGCGACCCTGTTGCGAGAGAGCGTTGGCGACAGCCGAGAGGCTCTTGACCGCGAGGTCACGAGCACCGAAGTCCGCGCGACACGGGCGAGGCTCACCAGGCGAACGCCAGGGACAGGGCCCACACACAACGTGCGTAGCTGACGAAGGGCGGCGGCCAGCGCGCGAACGCGCTCCGGCGCACCCAGCGTCACGTCACGACTCATGGCGTGCCACGCGAGCGCCACGGTCAGCGCTGCTCCGTGAGGCCGGGTGTCCACGTCCCGCCAGGTCGCCGCGAAGGCCCCAGCGAAAGGCTGAGAGGCAAGCGTTGCTCGCCAGCCATGCTGGGCCACCGGCACCGGCGCATCGGGCGATGGCGCGCTCTCCACGAGGAGGCCTTCGCCCGCGAGCTCTCGCGCCCGATCGGGCTTGCAGCAGAACAGGTTGAGGAGGTACGGATCGGCCGCATCGCCAGCCGAGAACGGGACGAGCACACCCGGTCCAGGCACCAGGCGATACGAGCGGTAGCCGAGGGCTTCGAACGCTGCGACGAGCTCCAGGTGGAGCGCCCGACCGGCCTTGACCTCGTACAGGACGAGCGGGGACTGGCTCTCGAAGAAGCGCCGCCCGCCCTGAAGGATGTTCGCCTCCTCGCCCTCCGCGTCGATCTTGAGAACGGCGATGTCCTGCCAGCCGCAACGCTCGAGGCACGCGTCGAGCGTCGTGACCGGCACGGTCTCGGTCGCGTCTGCGCGAGCGTCCTCGCGCACGAGCTCGTTGAGCTCGGAGTTCGGATGCAGGCTGAGGCGAGCCGTGCCGGATGCGCTGGACACGGCTAGCCTCTCCACCGCCACGTGCTCGAACCCATTGGCCGCGAGGCTCTGTTCTAGGAAGGATGCCGTGCTCGAGGCGGGCTCAAAAGCCCACACGCGGCCGCTCGAACCCACGGCACGGGCCATCGACAAGGCATAGCCCCGTAGTTCGCGCCAAGGTCGATCTCTTGCTACCCAGGCTTCAAGCTCCCGCGCAAGAAGCGCAGCTCCTCTTCGAACCAATCGAGCTGTTCGCGCAGCACGGAAGGAGTGATGAGGTCGAGCGAATCAGGAACGATGACCTGGACTCCGTCGACGAGCGGGAGGGCGACTGGCTTCACGGGGCGTTGCCTGAACACACGAGTTGGCGCGAGACGTGCCGTGCGCCTCGAACCTCCATTTTAAGCGAAATACCGGTTAGGACGCGTTCTTTGGGCTTGGGGAGCGAGCAACCCTCGCGGCTTCACACTTCTTCATGAACTTCGGCGTAGTTCCTTCACACGGCCGCCCCACGTTGCTCCTCGAACGGCGCAAGGTCGCGCCGAGGAGGACGAACGAAGATGATCGGTGTTGCCATTGGGACAGCGTGTTTGGTCGGTCTCGTCTCGATGCGTCGACGTTGCCACGGCTGCGGACGACGCGCGCGAGGGGCCCCGACGAGGTGCGGCGGCGGCGCTCGTCGCTGTCACGGGAAGGCTCCGACCGACGGAGCTCCGCAGGGTCAGGACAACTCCAGGGAAGGAGGGCAACCATGAAGCGGCGAATCGTGAAGGTCTTGCTCGTGCTCGGCGTCATCGGAGGCTTTGGAATGGAGCTTCGACACGCATGCCGGGATCACCGTGGGGGCCCTTGCAGCCACCCGAACGAGACGAAGGGCTGATAGGCTCGGCGAGGTTGCGATGGGTCACCGCGTGTTGGTCGTAGACGACGATGCTCGATTGCAAGAGCTGCTCGCGACATACCTCTCGCAAAACGGCTTCGAGGTAACGAGTGCGGCCGACGGCCGTAAAGGCCTCGCCGCACTCCAATCCGACACGTTCGACATCGTGCTGCTCGACGTGATGATGCCTGGCCTCGACGGCATCGAGGTATGCCGCCGAATCCGCGCCACGTCGCGCATCCCGATCGTCATGCTGACGGCGAAGGGCGACGAGACCGATCGCGTCGTCGGTCTCGAGCTCGGGGCCGACGACTACGTCGCAAAGCCATTCAGCCCGCGAGAGCTGCTCGCGCGGTTGCGCGCCCTGCTCCGTCGTGCCCAGCCAACGCCGGAGACCCAGGCGCTCACCATCGGAGACCTTGCGATCGACGTCGACGGCCGAGTCGTGACGCTTGCCGGACGCCAGGTTGACCTCACGGGCATCGAGTTCGACATCCTCGTCACGCTCGCAAAGCGGGCCGGACGCGTCGTCGCTCGCGATGGGATCTTGTCCGCAGCCGGGCGCGATGATGTCACCGTTGGCGAGCGCACGGTCGACGTGCACGTCTCGCACCTTCGACAAAAGCTGGGAGATGCCCCTCGGTCACCGACGAGGATCAAGACCGTGCGGGGCGTCGGCTACGTCCTCGCCAAGGAGCGAGGGTGAGACGGCGCCGGATCCGGCATCGCCTGCAGCGCCGTCTCTTTCGATGGTTCGGCCTCGCGATCGTCGCGTCTGCGCTCGTCGTCCTCATGGCGTTGCGGTTCACTTCGGGAAACAAAACGGCGCTCGCGCTCGCTCTCTTGCCGGTCCTTGGCGTCGTCTGGGGTGCGTCTGGAGTCATCGCACGACGACTCGCAAGGCCCGCCGTCGAGCTGGCTCGCGTAGCGAACGAGCTCGGTGCCGGGAACCTCGCCGCACGCACCGCGCTCGGTCGATGCAGGCCATCGGGCGACGACGAGTTCGACGTGATGCACCGGGCCTTCGACGGGATGGCCGAGCGCATCGAAGGCCAGCTCCGCGCGCAGAAGGAGCTCCTCGCCGCGGTATCGCACGAGCTCCGCACGCCGCTCTCCCGTATCCGACTGCTCGTGGAATTGGGCCGTGACGGGGCGGCCTCCTCGACGACCTTCGACGAGCTGGAACGCGAGGTCGTCGAGATCGATGCGCTCGTGGGTGACCTGCTCGCGAGCTCGCGACTCGACTTCCATGCGCTCACCAAACGGAGCCTCGACGCCGCGGACCTCGGTCGCCGTGCGCTCGACCGCGCGGGGCTCGCGGCCTCGCGGCTCGTGGTCGACGGCTCGGCCCCCATCGAAGGCGACGAAGGCCTCCTGCTGCGAGCGCTCGCCAATTTGCTGCGAAACGCCGAGGAGCACGGGGACGGCCTCGTGAGGCTCTCGGTGATGCGCGTCGACGGCGTGGTTCAAATCCTCGCGGAGGACGCTGGTCCTGGCTTCAGCGAAGACGATCCTCGCGTGCTGTTCGAGCCCTTCGCGCAGGCGGTGCCCGGTTCGACGAATGGGACGCTCGGCCTAGGCCTCGCGCTCGTGAAGCGCATCGCAGAAGCGCACGGGGGCCGAGTGGTCGCCGAGAGCACGACGCCGCGAGGCGCGCGGGTCGGGTTCGAGCTGCCCTTCCATGACGACGATCGCGGCGAGCGAGGACCCGACGGCACCACGGACCACTTCGCCTGACGCTCCACGAAGCCGCCGGGCACACCGCGCTCGCCCGAGTCCAGCGCGGGGTGATGACGAGCGTCGCACGGCAGCGCCTCGCCGGGCTCGCGGTCGGCGAAGAAGGGCCCGGATTCAGCCCCGATGCAGCTTCGCGACGCGCGGGCTCCGGCCAACGCGGGCGAGCTCCGCGCGCTCGCCCGCACGCGAAACGAAACACCCGAGCGCCCACACCGGGAAGTAAGCCCGGTAGGCGACGTAATCGAGGAGCGCGGTGTGGAAGAACACTCCGACCGGCATCTCTTTCGGGAAGCTCCCGTCCGGTAGCTGCCGCGCGGCGAGGTAGTGAGCGGCCCTCTCAACCGCGTCCCAGGCGGGATCGCGCGCGTCGAGCAGCGTGCTCATCGCCCACGCGGTCTGCACGACGTGGCTCGTCGCAGCCTCGTGGTACACGCCTTCGAGGCACGAGCGCGGGTCCTCGCCCCAGCCGCCATCGGGTCGCTGCCGAGCGAGAAGCCAGCGGCACGCTCGCCGGACGGCCGGATCCTGCGGGCGCACTCCGCCCGCGAGCAGCCCGCGCACGCCGAACATCGTGCCGTAAATGAAGTGCACACCCCAGTTGCCCGCGAACGAGCCATCAGGTCGTTGCAGCGCCCGAATTCGCGCGACGCCGCGACGAACCGAGGCCTCGACGGCAGCACCCATCACGCCGGGGAAGCGCTCGCGGAAGCGTGCGAGCGCCGCGACGCATGACGCCGTGCACTCGACGTAGGAGTGTTCGGTCATCGAGTCGCCGAACATCTCGGCGGGGTTCAGCCACTCGAGCGGGACGTCGGTGCCCCGCGGCTCGTAACTCCCGAAGCCTCCATCGGAGTTCTGGCACGAGAGAACGAACCGAGCCGCGCGCGTGAGCTCCTCTTCCGTCGCGTGCGTCGACGGCGCCTCGAGCAGTGCGAGCATGGCCTCGGCCGTGCAGTCACTCACGGGCCATCCGTGCCACGCCCCCGCGAAACAGAAGCCACCGACCGGATCGATTCGGTCGTTCTCACGGTAGCCGACAGTCGGCGCGACGGCGATCTGCTGGCGACGGAGCGAGGCCGCGCCACGTTCGAGCGCGCGGGTCACGTCGAGGTGAGGCGCGGCCGCCGCGAGGGACTGCAGGGCGAAGGCCGTATCCCAGGTCGCGCTGCGAGCGCCAGCGACGCGGAGTCCGTGAACATCGTCTTCCCAGATCCATCCCTCGAAGGCGGTGAGCTGGCGAGCGAGGTCGACGTCGTTCGGATCGTGACGATGCAAGGCGAGCATGTCGAGCATGCCGCTCACGGGCGAGATGCAGGTGTACTCGGTCGAGCGGAGCTCGAAGCGGATCCGCTCACGAAGCTCGCCTCGAAGGCGCGCGCGGCGGTCGGGAGCCGCGCGCTCATCGAACCGCGCGAGGAGCTCGTAGCCAAGCTCGAGGGCGCGGCTCGGCGGCGTGTAGATCTCGGCCTCGCGCAGCGCGCGGCGAGCCGCACCGAAGTCGACCGCGTCGTATCCCTCGGGGAAGAGCTCGCGCCGAAGCGCAGCGACGAGCGTGTCGTCGCCGAGCGAGAACGTCTCGCCATGGAGGCAGGCCATCCCCAGGTAAATGAGGCGCGTGTGGCAGTAGTAGCGCGAGGGATGGATCGGCAGCGAGCGCGGCAGCGCCCAGAGCTCGGGCAGGACAGGATTGACGCCTCGCCACTCGTAGAGTCCAGCGAGCGCGAGCCAGAACTTCCCCCACGTCGGAATGCCGATGACACCACCGGCGCGCTCCAAGAACGCCCGCGCTCGGACGAGGACCGGAGCATTGGGCTCGAGGCCCAAAATGCGCGCCGCCACGTAGACGAGCGCGGTGACGAACACGTACGGCGGAGACGCTTCGTGCAGCCCAAAGCCACCGCCCGCGAGCTCCTCGACCTCGAACGCTCGAAGAATCCGAGCGCGTCGCCGCGCGGCGATCGGGACCCCCATAAACCGCATCGCGATCGCGTATTGAGCCGCGAGGAGCGGGCACCAAACGTCCTCACCCTCCCACGACCCATCGGCATGCTGGCTGCGCTCGAGGGCCCGGACCGCCCGCTCGAGCGCGAGCGCAGGAGCGCCCGCCTGCTCGGCGCGGTGCTCGGCATCGCGCACGGCGGCCGGGTGCAGCGCCACGTCCGCCTTGGCGCTCGACGCCTGGAGAGCCTCTCCGTACGCACGATCCGCGGAGAGCGCGTACGGCCGAGGCTCTGCGAGGCGCATCGTCCCCTCGACGAGCCAGCGCACCCTCGAGGCAAGGCGGCCCACGACACCTGCGACGTGCCGGTAATGACCACCCGCGAGCGCCTCGCGACCAAAGCCTCGCGCTCCTCCGACGACCGCGCGCACAAACGAGCCGACGAAGGCGGTTGGGGCGACCTCCTCGCATGCGAGCAAGCCCATCGTTCGCGCGCGCTCGGCGGGATCGCGACGCCACAGGTCGTACACCGCGCGACGAATCGCGACGCACTCCTCGCTAGAGTCAGCGAAGACCTCGTAGAGCGCCACCGCGAGCATCTCCGGAACGCGCGCCTCCGAGAGCCTCTGCCGCTCGTAGTCCGCGACCGATGCCGCACCGACGAGCGCCAGAGCGTCCTGGAAGCCGAGCGTCATCCCAAGCGCGGTGAGCGGATGATGGTGCCCGGCCGCGTCACCGACCAGCGCGAGCCCTTCGCGACCGAGGCTCGTTCGTGGCCGCGTCTGGTTCGCGGCCCAGGCGATCTCGCCACGCTGCAGCGTCCGCCAGAAGCCTCGTCGAAAGGGCTCCGGGAGCACCGCGTGGTAGCCGTCCCAGAGCATCGCCTCACGCCCGCGGCCCGTCGGCGTCGACAGCGGGACGTCGATGCACATGCGGACATGCTGCTCGCTCACGCGATACGCGAGCACCGGACCCGGACCGCCGAGGAACACGTGCCCGTACCCCTCGTGGGGAAGCGTTGCGTCCTCGACGAGCAAGCCGGCCATCCGCGAGTAGGTCGCCGAGGCGACGTCATGCCCCAGCGCCTCGTGCGCCACCGAGCGCCTTCCACCGGCGCCGACCACGAGTCCCGCCGCAACCTCGCTCGAGCTGCCGTCGCGCCGCTGGACGTTCACGCGCTGACCGACGATCGACGTAGCCCTCGCGCTGTCCACGTAGTCGATGCCGCTCGTCGAAGAGGCGCGCGCACGCAGCGCGCCGACGATCCGAGAGTGCTCGCAGCTCATGCCGCGCTTCTCGCCCGCATAGGGGAGCGTGACCGGCGCGCCTTCGTCATCGGGAAACACCACGAAACCGCGTCCTCGCCCGAAGAACGTGTCCGTGGCTTGCGAGGCGTCCTCACCCGTGAGCTCGCGCGGGGTCAGCCCCAGCTCGCCGAGGATGCGGACCGCTGGAGGGTGCAGCCATTCACCCGCGAAGCGCTCGCCTGCCTTGGGGTTCGCCTCGACGAGGAGGACGCTCGCCCCCCGACGCGCGAAGGCGAGCGCCGTCACGCACCCCACGGGCCCGGCGCCCGTCACCACGACGTCGTAGCGCGGTCGCATGGCGTCAGTCGGAGGCGCGGAGACGGCTCGGCGAGAGCCCGCGACTCGAGGGGCGCGGCGGCGGGGCGACGACAGGCGCGGCGGCCCCCTGCGCCTCGCAAGCCGCGTCGTCGAACATGCCCGAACCGTAATAGCCGAACATCCATCGCAGGTGCGTGTCGTCACCGACCGCGAGCTGCACGTCGGCGAAGGCGCGCCAGACCACCTCGCGGCTCACCTTCGGCTTCACGTCGGCCCGCAGCGCGTCTCCGCCGTGCTCGACCTCGTGCAGGGTCGCGAGCGCCAGGGCGAGCGGCACCGCGCAGAAGAGGCGCACGTCACGGCCCTCGCGCGCAGGCCAAAGGGCGGTGTACTCACGCGCGCGTCGCAGGTTGACGCGCGCCTGCGCGCAGACGTCGCCGACCACCGCCAGCGCGGCATCGCGGCGCTCTGGCGCGAGCAGCTCATCGAGCGAGACGCCATGCGCCTCGGCCCGATCCAGAGGGAGAAAACAGTCGCCTCGCGCGTGATCCTCCGCGACGTCCTTGACGATGTTGACCATCTGCAACGCGAGCCCGAAGCTCACGGCGCGCGCCCGCGTTTCGGCAAGAGCGTGCGCCGACATCGACGGGACGACCCGTTCGAACAGCGCCGTGAGGAGCTTTCCGACGGTCCCCGCGACGAAGTAGCAATAGCGCTCGAGATCGGCCATGTCGGCGATGCGGAGCCGCCCTTCTCGCGCGGCGCGCGCCGCGTACTCGCGCATGCCACGCGACATCTCGAGGATGTGTGGCCTCACCGCGGCGCGCAGCTCCGCTGGCTGCGCACGAAACACCCGAAACACTGCGCCGGCTCGCGTCGCGAGCTCGTGATCCGCCGCCGACACGTCACCAAGCGCGACGGCGACGCACTCGGACTCGAAACCCTTCGGCAGACGTGCATCGTCACCCATCAGCGCGTCGAACTCGTCAAAGAGCGACGACCGAACACGCCACTCGACGCGCGCGTCGTCCTCGACCGTATCGACGATTCGGCACAAGAGGTACGAGACGCGCACGATCTCGCGCAGAGACTCGGGCAATGTCGCGATCGAGAGCGCGAAGGTCCGCGAGACGCGAGGCAGGACCTCCTCGCAGAACGCAAGGTCCGTCGTGAGGTCATGACGCTCGTGCTCGGTTGGCGTGTCTGAGGCGCTGTCCGAGACGGCCCGAAACGAACCCAGGTTCTTCAGCGTGCCCATGATTCCCCCTCGAAGAGCGGCTGAATTGGCTCGAGAAACAAATCGCACATGCCGCGCACGAGCCCAGCGAGCTTCGGCTGCGCCGCGACCGCCGGCACCTCGAGCGCGCGAGCCTTGCGCGCGAGCATTTCGTCGAGGGCGAAGCGGAGCGATCCCGTACGGCGGAGGAGCTCGATCGCGCGGTCGATCTCAGCCTGGCTCGTCCCGGCTCGCTCGCGGTCGAGAAGCTCGCGTAGCCAGAGTGCATCCTCGCGTGCCGCATGAGTGAGTGCGTGGACGACGAGCGCGCTGCGTTTGCCCTCGGCAATGTCGCTGCCGCGTTGCTCGCGTCCCTTCTCGCCGTAGAGGTCGAGCGTGTCGTCTTGGACCTGGAACAGCACGCCCATGTGACGCGCCGCCTCTGCGAGCCCGGCACTGACCTCGTCAGGCGCATCGGAGAGAGTCGCCGCGCCAGCCATCGGGAGCGCGAAGAGCCCGCTGGTCTTGCCCTCGACCATCGCGAAGTAATCGTCGAGCGACACCTCCGCCATGCCCTTCAGCTGGAACTCGCGCTCCTGTCCATCGATCACTCGGAGCGTCTCCACAAGCAGCGTCTTGGCGGCCTGCTCGCGACGGAGCGCGGGCGCGTCGAACTCCTGCGCGAGGAGCACGGCGTAGTAGAACATTGCGTCTCCGAGGTTCACGGCCTGAGGCACGCCGTAGCGGTTCCACACGGTCATGCGACCGCGTCGAAACATGTCGCCGTCCTGCAAATCGTCGTGGACGAGCGTCGCGTTGTGCAGCATTTCACATGCGGCGCCGAACGGCACCATGCGCTTCGCCTCGACGCCGAGCGCCTCGCCCACGAGCAGCGGCAGGAGCGCGCGCAGGCGCTTGCCCCCGGTCTCGAGGTGGTAATCGCACATCTCGACGAGGGTCGAGCCCTCGGGCGTCGTCGTACGGAGGAGGCTCCCGATGAGGGCCTCCATTTCAGGCCAGTAGACGTCGCGAAGCACCCGGAAACGCTCGAGCAGTGCGCCCGTGCTCGCAGCGTACAGCGGAGGGATGGTGCTCGCCGCTCGTCGCTGGCTCTCGAGCTCAGCGAGGACTTCCTTCGCGGCCGCGAGACTCACGTTGCGGCGCGCCGCGATCCGCTCCGCCACCTCGTGAACGAGCTCGCCCGACGCGCCCGCCTCGACGGCGACGTTTCGTGCGTGCATGCGCATGTGGCCGCGCTGAATGCCCTCGGCGACCATCGCGCGAAGCGCGCTCAGGTTCTGCGCGAGGCCGACCGCCGCCGTGACGGCCGCCAACTCCGCGGCAGCGTTCACGTGCGCCACGCGGCGCGCGACCTTCACCGTGGGATGAATGCGCGCGACACCGCCGACCGTCCCGACGGCGAGCGGCATCTCGAGCTCGCCGACGAGGGACTCGCCGTCGACACGCCAGCGAGCGAGCGCGGTGTAGCGACCGCTCCTCGCGGCGAAGGCGTGCGCTCCTGCTTCGACCGCACGCCAGTCCTGCCCGAACGCGAGCAGCACCGAGTCGACGCCGTTCATGATGCCCTTGTTGTGCGTCGCGGCGCGGTAAGGGTCGCGCTCGGCGAACACCGAGGCCTCCTCGATGCCGCGCGCGAGCTCGGCGGGGCTGTCGCAGCCGCGGCCCTCGAGCGCGGCGAACGGCACGCGACCGCGCGCTCGGACCATGCGTCGATCGGTCAGGTTCGTGAGGATTTTCAGGCCGTCGCGTCCACCCGTGAGCTCGAGGATTCGCGGCGCGAGGCGCTCGCACATGGTGTTGATCGCGTTGGCGCCCATCGCGTCTCGGACGTCGACGACGACGTGCACGATCATCATCGGCCCGCACGGATCCGCGAACCTCCCCTCGGTCTCGGCGAGGGGCGCGAGGTGGTGGACCTCGACGTCGATCGCGCCGCCTCCCGCTGCGACGAGGCTCGGGTGTCCCTCGTTCGCGAGCGCGAGGAGCTCGGCCTTCGCGTCGAGCACCCGGCCCTCGGCGACCGCGGCGTCGGGCACGTCGAGCAGCTGGATCTGTCCGACCATATGAGGCGGCGTGACCTCGCACGTGACTCCTCCTCCCGCGCGGAGGAGCTTCGCGGCGAAGCTCGCCGCGGCGACGACGCTCGGCTCCTCGATCGCCATCGGCACGAGGCAGTCACGGCCGTCGACCCTCAGGTTGACGCAAAGCCCGAGCGGCAGGCTCATGACGCCGAGCACGTTCTCGACCATCCGGTTCGCCTGCTCGTCGGTGAGGCCGCCGTCGGCGGACAACACGTCGAGCTCGCGCTCCGACAGCCCGATCACCTTGGCGAGGCGCGCGCGTCGGTCTTCGAGCGTCAGGCGGTGAAATCCGCTGAGTTCGCTCGTGGCGAGCGTGGGGTTCACGTCGGTGGTTTGCTGGGTCGTCATGGGGTGCTCGGCAGGTCGAGGCGAACGGGCGCGCCGCCGCGTCCGAGGAGGCGGGACTGGCGGAGCGCGCGAAGATCCTTCGCGCCCGCGCAGAACGCGATCACGCGCAGCTCGTGGAGGAGCGTCTCGAGCGCGCGGACGCAGGAGGCCTCGCTGTCCTCGGCGGCCTCGAGCAGAGGTCGCGCGAGGGCGACGAGGTCCGCGCCGAGGGCGAGCGCGACGGCGACGTCCATGCCGGTGCGGACACCGCCCGACGCGACGACGAGCCGCTCACCGAAGGCTGCGCGGCAGTTGCGGATCGAGGTCGCCGTCGGGACGCCGAAGCCGGCGAGGCGGCGCCCGATCTCGGCCTGGATGCTCCCGCTCGGCGCGCGATGGCTCTCGACACGAGCCCACGAAGTCCCCCCGACGCCCGAGCACTCGATGCCCGCGAAGGGCAGCCGCGAGAGCTTCGCCGCGGCGCGGCCCGAGATCCCGGCGCCGACCTCCTTCGCGAGGACGGGCACCCCGATCACGGGGATGAACGCCTCGAGCTTCTCGGCGAGGCCGGAGAAGCGCGTATCGCCCTCGGGCTGAATCGCCTCTTGGAGGGCGTTGAGGTGCACGTTGAGCGCGTCGGCGCCGACGGCCTCGAGCGCTCGGCGGATCGCGTCTGCGTCGACGCCGTAGTTGAGCTGGACGGCGCCTACATTGCCAAAGAGGAGCGGCAGCTCCGGCGCGACGTCTCGCACGCGGTACGAGCCGGTAGCGGCGGGGTCGACGATCATCGGTCGCTGCGAGCCGAGGGCCATCGCGACCCCGGCCTGCTGCGCCGCGCGGGCGAGGCGGCGGTTGAGTTCGCCGGCGCGCGACGTCCCGCCGGTCATCGCACCGACGACGATCGGGGCGGCGAGGCGGCGACCGAACACCGTCACCGATAGATCCACCTCGTCGAGATCGAGCTCCGGCAGCGCGTCGTACTCGAGCGAGTATGCATCGAGTCCGCTCGCGACCAGCGACCCGACGTCCTCGTCTAGGCAGACGTCGAGATGGTGGTCCTTACGACGAGCGAGCGCTTCGGCCTGCGCCTCCGAGGCAGCGCCTGGGAGGGTCGGAGTGGGCACAGCCTCGAGCTCGGATCGCGTCGTCATGGTCTCTGTGGCTCGTAGCACGGCCCCTCTACGAGGGGTCGGGCGCGACGAGGGGGCGGACCCTAGCCGATGCGACACGACCTGTGAACATTGTTCATGAACACCGTTTCTCTCGCGCGCGTTCGCGCCGTGCGCCGCGTGCAGGGGGAGAAATTCACGGGGCCCGAGACATCAGCCGCGCGTGCGAAGCCAAGCGGCCGCGACGACGACCAGGAGCAAGACCACGACGACGAGGGGGCCTCGCCGCTTGCGCGCCCCAACCTCTCGCGAGTCGGGGTCCACCAGCGGGATGGTGCGCACGCCGTCGCCAGCGGCCTGCTCGAGGAGGGACAGCAGCTCGGGCGGTGGCTCGGCGACGTCGGGCACCGTGCGAACGAGTTCCTCCGGTGGCGGGAACAGCGCGGGCCCGTTGAGGATGCGCGTCTCCTCGAGGGAAGCGAGATCGTCGACGATGCTGGTGGTGGCGAGGCCGCGCAGGGACTCGGGCGCGAAGAGGTCGACATCCTCACGGGCCGGCGCGCGTTGGAGCTCGGCGCCTCGAACCGACTTGGCGATCAGCTGCTCGATGTCGCTCGAGGAGCTCAGCTGGGTCCATCCGACGCTCGCGGCGTGCTCGTCTTCGCGAGCGATCGACTTGAGCGGCGCCTCGCCGCGCTTCGGTTTGGCGGTGATCGCGCTGTCTTCGGAAACCATGGCCGCCGGGCGCAACGACGGCTCGGTGACCGAGATCGCGGGGCCCGACGAAGCGGGCGGGAGCGAGCTCGAGAAAAATGACGTCGCGCCGTCCTCGTCCTCGTCGTCGTCGTCGTTCGAGGTAGTGGGGACGGTGGAATCGGTCTCAGACGTCGCGACCTCGGCGAAGACACGATCGAAGTCGTCCACCATCTGGCGAGCGCTCTCGTAGCGACCCGGCTTCTTCGGGCAAAGCGCCTTCTGGAACCAAGGCTCGAACGCCGCCGCGATGCCGACCTCACCGAGCGGGCGGTACGCGCCGCGGCAGATCGCGAACACGAGCGCGTGCGGCGAATCCGAATCGAAAGGCGAGGTACCGGCGAGCGCGCGGTACGCGAGGACGCCGAGCGACCAGAGGTCAGACTGCCCATCGACCTCCTTCGCGCCCAGCACCTGCTCGGGGCTCATGTACTCGGGCGTCCCGACGGCGACGCCTACCCGCGTCACCTCCACATCGGGCTCCTCGTCGCCCAGTTTCTCCTTCGCCATGCCGAAATCGAGCACCTTCGCGAGCGGGAAGTCGTCCTTGCCGACGAGGAAGATGTTGTCGGGCTTGATGTCGCGGTGGACGATTCCCAGCCGGTGCGCTGCGTCGAGTGCGTAGGCGACCTGCCTCACGATCGCGGCGGTGTCATCGAGGCCGAGCCGCCCAACCCTCGCGAGCCTCTCACCGAGCGTCTCGCCCTCGAGGAGCTCCATGACGATGAAGGGCGTCCCGTCGGTCGTCGACCCGTGCTCGAGGATGCGGACGACGTTGGGGCTGTCGATCCGCGACGCCGCCGAGGCCTCGCGCTGGAAGCGGACAAGAGCCTCGCGATCGGGTCGCGCCGCGAGGAACTTCACCGCCACCGGCTGCGGCGTCCCTGCGCGGTGCGCCACCCAGACGCTGCCCATCGCCCCGCTGTCGAGGTGACGGACGAGCTTCAGGCGGGCGTTGACCGCGGTGCCTGGGGCGAAGTCCATGACGATCGAGCAAGGGTAGCGCGAATCGCCCCAAAATAGCGAAGACGGCGACCCTCCCGAGGAGCACCGCCGTCATCACAGAGCGCGCGTTCAGCGCGCCGTCGAGGGTATTCACGTGGCCGCGCGCCTGAGGAGTAGCCCTCAGGCGATGAGCACGCTCACCCCGCGTGGTGGCTCACCAGTCGCCGCCGCCACCACGACCACCACGATCACGACCACCGCGACCGCCGCGATCGCGACCGCCGCGACCACCGCGGTCGCCACCACCCCCACCACCACCGCCACCGTAGCCGCCGCCGCCGTAGCCGCCGCCGCCAAA
>VGRJ01000040.1 GCA_016875405.1 Deltaproteobacteria bacterium
CTGCATCCAGAAGCAGTGCGACGCCGAGCTCGCGGCGTGCATCGGCGCGAAGTGCTGACGCGCGAGGTCGCGCCCCGCCTGGGCTGACCTCGCGGCTCGCGCCGGCCGGTCGCATCGGTCGGCCCCCGGCGCCACCGTCACGGAGGACCGCGCTAGTGCGCCCGCTTTCGTCGTGGAGCGCATCGAGCGCCGCCGCACCAATGGCGAGAGCCGCGCCCCCCAAGGGAGACGCGGCTCGTCATGATTCGCTCGAACAGCTGGCCTTGAGGCGTTTGAATGCGCTCAGGGGCCGCCGCCAGCGCCACCGGCACCACCAGCACCGCCGCCGCCGCCCGCGCCGCCCGCGCCGCCGGCGCCGCCGCCGCCGCCGGAGCCGCCGGCGCCGCCGGAGCCTTCCGGAGCAGCCGTCCCGAGCGGGATGCGCGGCGGGCACTTCGAAGTGTCGCCCGCGTGCTTCGTCAAGCAATTGGGATCGGCGGCCTCCAGGCACTTGCCGCCGTACTTGGTCTCGTAACAGCCCACATCTGGCCCGAGCATCGCGTTCGTGCAGTCGACCGTGGCCTTGCAGTCCTCGCTCGTGTAGCAGAACCCGTTCATCGCGAACTCGTTGCCGAAGCACCACCACGTCGGGTTGCCGCAGTCGTCATGCTCGGTGCACGCGGCCGTACAGCGACCGAAATCGCCAGCGCCGTAACCCGTCGGTCGGAACATGCAGAGCCCCTTGTCGAGGCCGCCGCAGTCCGCGGTGTTGAAGAAGTCGCTGTCGCCGAGCGTGCACGGCGACGAGCAGACGCCGCCGTCCATGCCGGTGAACTTCTGGCAGAAACCCTGGCACTCGGGCTGCTCCGCGTCGGGGTTGCAGAGCGCGCCGAGCGGCTTGCCCATCGCGATCTGATCGACGCAGGTCCCGCTGCGCGGGTCGCACTTACGGTCGCCGCACTGCTCGTCCTTGCCGCACGACGGCAAGCAGACCGTGCCCGCGTTCAGGTCGGTGCAGCGCAGGTCGTCACGACCGTGACACTTGTCGGGGTCGAGCTCGTCGTCGAGGAACTTGAGCTCCGGGCCGATCTCGCAGCCGAGGAAGCACTCGCCCGGATCGTTGTCGTTCGGCCGAAGGCAGGTGCTGCCCTTGCCGCAGTCTTTGTCCTTTAGGCAGTCTTTCGTGCAGTAGCCGTTCGCCACCCCGCCGCCGAGGAGCGGCGAGTCGGTGTCGGCGGTGATGCAGCGCAGCCCCGCGCCGCACTCCTTGTCGTTGGAGCAGAAGACGCCGATCAGGCTGTCGCCGCCCCCGGTCGCCGACGAGGACGCCGAGACGACCGAGGCGATCCCGGAGCTCGCCTGCGCTGCGGACGCGCCACCCGCGCCGCTCGAGCCGCTCGAGCCGTTCGTGTCGCTGTCGCTGCCACAGCCCCAGAATCCCGCGACGAGCGCCGCCGCACCACCAAGCCACCAACCGTTCGTCGTTCGCATCATTCGCACGTCCTCCCTGAAGAGCCGATAGCCTAGCAGAGCAGGCCTCATCGCTGCCGAAAAGGCGCACGCGAGGCGCTCCACGAGGCTCATGCCCCGTAGAGTACGAAGCGGTTCCGACCGCCGCGCTTCGCCGCGTAGAGAGCCTCGTCCGCCGCGGCGATCAGCTGCGTCGCCTCGACGAACTCCGGACGCCACAGGCAGACGCCGAGGCTCAGCGTGACGCGCAGATGCTGGTCGCCGCCGATCGGGAAGAGCGAGCTCTCGACCCGCGAGCGCAGGCGCTCGGCGAGGTGTCCGCCTTGCTCGAGCGAAATGGAGCGCGCGACGATGCCGAACTCCTCACCGCCGTAGCGGGCGAAGACGTCCTCGGTGCGCAGCACGCCGAGCGCGAGCCGACCGAGGTGCGCGAGCACTTGGTCCCCGGCGAGATGACCGTAGGTGTCATTGACGCGCTTGAAGTGATCGAGGTCGAACATGATGAGGACGAGGTTCGTCCGATGCCGCGCCGCGAAGCGGACCTCCTTCGCGAGCGTGTCGAGCAAGTAGCGCTTGTTGAAAGCCCCCGTCAGCGAGTCGCGCAGCGCCGCGTCGTAGAGCTGCCGGGCGAACTGATCGTCGAGCCCATCGCCGAAGCCGAAGCGCAGCACCGTCGTCTCGCCGACCCGGATCTTGTCGCCGTCCTTCAGCCGCGCGCGCTCGACGCGCTCACCGTTCAGGTAGGTACCGTTCGAGCTGCCGCGGTCCTCGACCATGTAATCCGGCCCGACGCGCACGACCGTACAGTGCATGCGGGAGACGCTGTCGTCGTCGAGGGTGATCGTCGCGTTCGCGGAGCGACCGATGACGGTCTCGGCTTGCTCGAGCGGGAAGAGCCGCCCGACCTCGGCGCCGATCAGCACCGTCAGGCGCCCTCGACGCGCGCCCGCGTCGCCCAGCGCGTCGGCCTGTAGCGTGAGCTTCGTCCGGCCGAGCTCGTCGTCGTCATCGAAGTCGCGGAAGCCCGACATCGGTTGGGGACGATACCCCCGAACCGGGGCCGTGTCGTCCTCGAAAGGTGCGGGACCTGACTCGTCGGCCGCCGCCTTGACAGCCCCCCATCGGCGCGGCATCATTCGGCCGGCTGGCCGGTTTTTTGATCGACCCTGCGCCCAAGTCTCCCCACTATGTCAGACAAACGCCGCACAAAGATTCGTTTCGCCTCCCTCGTGACCGTGCAAGCGATCGGCCTCTTGGCCGGCTGTAACATGATCACGGGAGCGGACTCGCTGGTGCTCGAGGACCGACCCTCGAACGGCGGGAAGCCCGGCGCCGGCTCGGGGACGAGCGTGGTCGCAGGCACCGGCGGCGCCCCTGGAACGAGCGATGGCGCCGGCGCGGGGACCTCCGACTCGACCGGCTTCGGCGGCGCGACCGCCACGGCGTCGGTAGCGACCGTTGGCGCCGCGAGCACGACCGCGACCGGGAGCACGGTGGCCGTGACGAGCACGGCGAGCAGCACCGGCAGCGGCGGCGACGTCGAGCCCGAGCCACCTGGACCGCAGCCACCGCCCGCGGTGACGAACGCCGCCGACGGCGTCGCGCTCACCGACGTCAAGCTCTACCAAGCCGTCGAGGTCTCGCTCACGAAGCCGAGCGACATCCCCGTCATCGCCGGCAAGAACGCGCTCGTGCGCGTGTTCTACCAGGTTCAGTCGGGCTACGACGGCAAGGCGGTCACCGCGCGCATCAGCACCGAAGCGGGCTACGCGGAGGCGACCTCCATGCTGAGCGGAGCGTCGACGCAGGCCTCGCTCGGCAGCACGTTGAACATCCAGGTCCCGGGCGCACTGCTCGCGGTCGGCGGCACCTTTCGAGTCGATCTCGTGCAAGCAGACGGCAGCGGGACGAACGCGGCCGCGAGCTACCCGCAAGGCGGGGGCATGGCGAGCCACGGGGCCAAGGCGAGCGGACAGAAGCTGCGCGTCGTACTCGTACCCGTCCTGAACGGGGGCAAGCTCCCCGACACCTCGCCGGGCCAGGTGCAGAAGTACGCGGACCAGATCCGGTGGCAATACCCGATCCCCGAGGTCGAGGTGACCGTGCGTGCCCAACCTCACACCTTCGACGGTTGGCTCGGCAGTTACGCGGGCTGGTCTGCGTTGCTCAACGAAATCTCGGACGTACGCGACGCGGACAACGTCGCGCCCGACATCTATTACTACGGCATCCACGCCGCATCATCGAACGGGCTCCTGGGCCTCGGCTGGGTGGCGGGCGCGAACGATGTGTGGTCGCGCGCGGCGATCGGCGTCGGCTGGACGGGCGACACCGCGCCCGAGACTGCGGTGCACGAGCTTGGCCACAACCACGGACGCAGCCACTCTCCATGCGGTGTGGACGGCGACTGGAACTACCCGCACCCGGGCGCGAAGATCGGTGTCTGGGGCTACAACCCGGGCACGAACAAGCTGCTCGACCCCGCAAAGTACGTCGACTTCATGAGCTACTGCGATCCGCCGTGGGTGAGCGATCACACCTACAAGGCGCTCTTCGCCCGCCTGAAGCAGGTGAACAAGGCGAACCTCGTGTACCCCGAGGCGCTCTTGAACCGCACCTGGGACCGCGTGCGAATCCTCGACGGAGTGGCGACCTGGCTCGAGCCCATCACCCTCGCTGTGCCGCCGGATGCCGAGGTGAAGACCGTGTCGGCCGAGACCTCGCAGGGGTCCGAGGAGCTCGAGGGGCGTTACTTCGCCTACAACCACCTCGACGGCGGCGTGCTGTTCGTCCTGCGACCAAAGTGGATGCTCGACCCGTCCGTCCTGCGCCGAGTCGAGTTCACCGCGGGCGGTCGTCGCTTCGCTCCGACGCGCTGACATCCTCGGCGGTGTCGGCGTGCGCGGTGTCGGCCCGCGCCCCCTCCGTCCGTGAAATCTCGGCGGTCTCCGATGCGACGACGGCCCTGGATTCATCGCTCGGAGCGGCGCGACGCAAGAGCGAGGTCCCGCGAACGAGGCGCGGCAGCGTCGCTTCCGGGTGCGCGGCCGCGCTCCAGGCCGACACCCAGGCGTCCCACTGGATCGAGAGCTCGCGAAAGAAGACGCTCCGAGCGTCGAGCACGTGCAAGGGCTGCCCGCCGGTCGTACCCGTCACCTCGGGCCTCAGCGTGAGACCGCCGCGCTCGAGCCGGTACGCGACCTCGGTCTCGTAGCCCTCGCCCGGCCAGACGAGCAACACGCCGTCCGCGATGTCGTAGGCGACACCGGCCCCGAGCTCGGCCTCGAGCTGCTCACGAACGAGGTCGACCTCGGCGCGCTGGTAGAGGCCGGCCAGCGCATTCTCGAACAAGCGCGCACCGTCGGCCGAAGCCTCCGTGAGCTCGCAGACGAAGCCTGGCTCGGCCATCGTCGCGACGATCATCGACGACTGCTCCTCGAAGCGGAGCTCGCATACCTCGCGACCGAGCGCGGGGCAGCGCAGACGAACCCGAATACGATTCGAGCTGAGCTCGACCTCCTCGACGAGAAGCTCGCCGTGCGTCCAGCGAGCCGCGCTCGAGAGCACCGCGACGAGCTCTCGCTCGACGAAGCGCCGTACCGCCTGCTCGACCTCGTGAAGCCCCTCGCGAAATGAGCCGAGCGAGGTCACCCTGGCGCGCTCGAGCCGAGTGCCACGCATCACCGCGGCGTCGTCCTCGCGCTGAGCGGCGCGACGCAACCGCTCGTAGAGCTTCGGCAGCGTGCCCGAGTGCATGCCGACGACGAGAAGCCCGCGCATCGTCTCGCCGTGATGTCCGATCATCGCGGGGAGGAGCGCGCCGGGGCGCGTGGCCCGATACAGCTTGAAGTTCTCCTTCAGCTCCCAGGCGAGGAAGCCGAAGATGCTCGGTGAGAGGAACATCGTCATCCACGCGAGGAAGCCGCCGAGGATCACGCCGAGCGGCGCGAAGACCGGCGTCGCGAGGTCGAGGATGCGCGGCATGTAGGCGAGCATCAGTTTGTCGGCGACGACGACGACCGGGAAATGCTTGAGCGGATTGACGAACGGCTCGATGAGCAGCGTGACGTAGAACCGGATCACGTACGCGAAACCCGCCCAGACAAACCCCGCCGCACCCTTCGCGTAGAGCGATGCCTGCGACTGGCCTTGGCGGAACCGCAGCGCCTCGTCCACGCGATACATGGCACGATCCACGAGATCCATCGCCTTCTCGAAGAAGCGGCCGACCGAGCGCACGAGCCCGGGAAGCCACTGACGACTCACCACCTGGAAGCCTGGCGCGAGCTGATCGAAGAGCACGTCCTCGAGCCAGACCCCGACGCGAGAGTCGAGCGCAACGCTTGTCGCGAGGAAGAGCGCGAAGCCGAGGGCCGCGCCGAGCCACGGCTCTTCGATCCGCGTCGGAAGCAGGTACCATCCGAGGGTCGCCGCGAGCGCCGGGATGAGGCCGCGCCGGATCGCAAAACGAACCTGTGGCAGCGCGAACCACCGTCGAACGGTGGGCCGAGCGAACAGCATCCGCGGGATCGTGACGAGCAGGAACGAGAGCACGAGGCCGACGAGCTCGACGAGCTGCATCGCGGCGCGTCGGAAGAACGCCGAGTGAACGAGCCCGAACACCGCGAGCGAGGTGACCGCGAGCGACGCGGGCGTGACCGCCTCGACGTCGAGGTGCAAGAGGTGACCGAAGTGACCGAGCGCCTCGAGCACGATCGCCGCCGCGCCGATCGGTAGCGCGACGTAGAGGGTCACACGTCGACCGAGCTCGGTGCCGAACGGGACGCTCGACACCTTTTGGAACGCGCGTAGGTAGACCTCACTCGAGCGGTAGACGCCATCGAGCTCGTCATCGAGGAGCGCGTCCGCGCAGAGCAGCGGGTCGCCGTCCCAGAACTCGCGCGCGTCGGCGAGGTCGGGCAGCTTCAGCTGGTTGCGCGAGAGCGCGTCGCGCAAGGCGCCAAACCCCAAGAATCCTTGGTCAAGCGTGACGTCGAGGAGCTCCTCGACGAGCTTCTCCCGCGCGAGCCGCTCAGGATCGGTCGAGGCGACGAGGCCGACCCGCTCGAGGATCGCGTGGAGCTTCGAGCGCAGCGCGTCGCGGACATTTTCCTCGGCGTCGGCGAGCGCCGCGTCGAGGAGCCTCGCGAGCAGCTTGCGCTCGGCAGCCGGGACGCGAACGTGGCGGACGAGCTTCGCAGCCTCGCGGAGGCGCTGCGCAACGCGGAGCTCGCGCGTCGCAGGGAGGGCGCGGACGACCGGCCTCTTGCCTCGTGAGACGACGTAGCCCGCGACGTCGACGATGCTCTGCGGGCGCTCGTGCGCGAGGGCGGCGAGCTGAAGCGCGTAGAGCAGACGGGCCTCGACCGCGAAGCGCGTCGCCCGCTCCACCGCAGCCCTGTCACCGACGATCGCGAGGAGCGCCGTCCAGCTCGGTGCGGATCGACGGCGTGGGTGTGAGCCTGGTGGCGGCGCGAGGGCCGCGTTGAGGCGCGCGCCAAGGCTCGAGAGCGCCTCACGAGTCGACGCCTCGGCGCGGCGACGGAGCTCGGGCTCCTCGACCGTGGCGGCGTAGGCCGCTGCGAGCACCGCTCCGACGTCGTTTCCCTCGGCGCGCGCGCGGCGTGCCTTCTCGAGGAGCGAGACGACCTTCGACGGCGAGGCAGGACGCAGCGTCACGGCGTCGGCGAGCGCGAAGCTCGCGTGCGTCGAAGAGGAAGCGACCGTCGTATGCGAGACGGGGCCGAGCGCGGGCCGCGGGACCTCGGGCGGGCGCCCCTCGTCGAGCAGCCGGGCGACCTCGAGCTCCTCGGCGAACATCGCATCGAGGTCTTCGAAGCGAGCGATCCCCGGAAAGGTGGAGACGAGGAGCCCCGGCGCGAAGTACCTCAGCTCGAGGTACACGGCGGCGAACTCGACATAGACCTCGCGATCGTCGTGCGGCGGCAGGACGAGATCGTCGTGGCGGAGCATCGCTCGGATCTCGTCGAACTCGATTTGCCCGATCCGATCGATGCGCTCGCGCAGCGCGGCAGCGTCGAGCTCGTTCGCCTTGGCCTTGGCGTCGAGCGCGAGGTGAACGCGAGCGTGAAACACCGCGCGCCAGTAGCGCGTGAGGATGCTCGACGGCTCCGAGTCGAGGAGGACACGGCGCGACGCGCGGGCCACGAGCACCACCGGATCCGGCACCTCATCGAACCGGACGCCGAGCTCGTTGACGAGACCGAGCGCCATCAGCTCAGCGCGCGCGAGCATGTAGCAGCGCGGGTGCGGCACGAGGCCGGACGCGCCGCGGTGCGCCTTCACGACGCGCCGGATGAGCGGCGGCTCGACGACCAGCGCGCCCGCCGAGCGGAGGAGTTCTTGCTCGATGCGCTCCACGATGGTCCTGACAGATCGACGAGGGACGAGCGGACCCGATGCCGAAGGCGTCAGCCGCTCAGCCAGCCTGCTTCGCGACCGCGGCGGCGGCGCGCGCGGCAGCGTCGGCGTCCCCGAGGTAGCGGGACGAGACCGGACGCAGATCGCGATCGAGCTCGTAGACCCGAGGGATCCCCGTCGGGATGTTGAGGTCAGCGATCGCGTCGTCGGAGATCCCGTCGAGGTGCTTCACGAGGGCGCGGAGGCTGTTGCCGTGCGCAGCGACGAGCACCACCTTGCCCGCGCGGAGGTCGGGGACGATCGCGTCATGCCAATAGGGCAGCATCCGAACGACGACGTCTTTCAGGCATTCGGTACCGGGGAGCGCGTCGGGCGCAAGGTCGGCGTAGCGCGCGTCGTGCGACGGGTGTCGCTCATCACTCGCCTCGAGCGGCGGAGGCGGGACGTCGTAGCTGCGACGCCACACAAACACTTGCTCCTTGCCGTGGCGCTCGGTCGTTTGCTTTTTGTCCAGCCCCTGCAGCGCGCCGTAGTGCCGCTCGTTGAGGCGAAACGAGCGGCGGACGGGGACCCACGAGCGATCGAGCGCCTCGAGCGCGAGGTTGGCCGTCAGGATGGCGCGCTTCAAGAGCGAGGTGTGCACGACATCGGGTCGCACGCGGGCTTCGGCGAGCAATCGCCCCGCCTCGCGCGCCTCGGTGAGCCCCTTCTCGGAGAGCGGCACGTCGGTCCAACCCGTGAAGAGGTTCAACGCGTTCCACTCGCTCTCGCCGTGACGCAACAAAACCAGCGTGCTCATCGAACGGAACGATGGCGCAACCGTCGACGGCGCGTCAATCGCCGTGCACGCTTGAGCCGCCGGGAAGTAGGCTGCACGTCATGCAGCGTCGCCCCCTCGGCCGGCGAGCCTCGCCCGCGAGGTCCGAGGTGGCGCTCCGCGCGGTCGGGCTCCTCGTGATCGTCATCGCCCTCGCCTGCTCTCGGAGGGGCGAGCCCGTACCGTCAGCGAGCGCATCGTCTGCGAGCGCGCCGGTTCCGCCTCGCGGTTTTCGGATCGATGGCGAGCCGTTCGCACCGGCCGCCATCCTGGCGACCGGCACCGAGGGCGAGGCGAGCTGGCGGCTCACCGTCGCGCCGAAGCCGATGACGTGTGACGACCTCGCCGCGAGCTACCCCGAGCACCCGAAGGAAGACGGCGCGCTGGATTTCTGGCTCGTCGAGCCGGTTGGCCGCGGCGGCAGCAGAGAGCCGTGGGCGTACCGGAGCGGACACGAGCTCACGGCGAGCGGTGCGCGGAGCCTCGTCGCCCGCGGCGCGATGCTCGATGGAGTGACGGTCAACGAGGACCGAATCGCGGTGAAGGGGCTCGAGCTGTCGCTTCAGACGCGCGGCCCGAACCCGAGGCTCTACCAGCACGACGGCGACTTGATCGCCCGCCGCTGCCCCCGTGTACGGCGGCCCGAGGCGGCGCATCCCCAGCCCAAGCTCACGCTCACGCTCGACGGAGAATCGGTGGCGATTCGAGGCGCGACGCTTCGCGACGAGGGCGGCAAGGTCTACCTTCGGCTCACCCGCGCGCCGCACCGATGCGACAGCGTGTTCACCGAAGGCTTCGACTTCTATCTCGACCTCGCGCTCGTCGGCAGCCCGCTGAAGGTGAGCCACGTCGCGCTCCTCGGAGGGGCATTCCCCGAGAGCGCGACCGGCTCGAAGGGCAAGGAGACCTTCGTGGTCGACGCCCCCGCGCTCGGCGCGGCACCTCGCGACGTGACGATGCGCGTCGACGGCACGCTCGACGCCGGTGGGTATGCCGTCGCGATGAAGGGCGAGGTCGTCGCGACGCGCTGCGTGGTCGCTCCAAAATGACTCGCGCCGGCGCGAGCGCGCCGCCTCGCCGGTGCTACGCTCCGCCGTCATGTTCCGCTTTTTGATGGGTCCGGTCGAGCTTCCGCTGCCGACCGCTGCGACTGCGCTGCCAGGTCGCGCCGAGGCGATGCCGCTGCCTTCAGGACACCTCGTCCTTGGCGTCCCGCTCACGCTCGAGGGGCTGGGCCTCGAACGCGCGGTGTTCGGGATGGGCTGCTTCTGGGGCGCCGAGCGCAAGTTCTGGCAGCAGCGCGGCGTGCGCTCGACGGCGGTAGGCTACGCAGGTGGCGTGACGCCGAACCCGACCTACGACGAGGTGTGCAGCGGAGGAACCGGCCACACCGAGGTCGTTCGGGTGGTGTTCGATCCGAGCGAGATCTCGTACGCGAGCCTGCTCACGCTGTTCTGGGAGAGCCATGATCCGACGCAAGGCATGAGGCAGGGCAACGACGTGGGGACGCAGTACCGCTCGGCGGTTTACGCGTCGAACGACGAGCAACTCGCCCTCGCGGAGGCGTCCCGCGAGCGCTTCGGCGCGGCGCTCGTGCAGGCCGGGCATGGAGCGATCACGACCGAGATCCGGCGCGCGGGCGCGTTCTATTTCGCCGAGGAGTACCACCAGCAGTACCTCGCGAAGAACCCGAACGGCTATTGCGGGCTCGGCGGCACTGGCGTGCGTTGTCCGAAGGGCCTCGCTCCCGAGACGACCCGAGCTTGACGCGCGGGGGCCAGAGCCTTCAAGGCTCGGGGGTGCTTCAGGGCCACGCACATCGTCACGGTCACGGGCACGAGCACACCCCGAGGTGGGCGCCACACGGCGCGCACGGGCCGGAGCATGACCATGACCACGCGAGGAGCGACGACGGCGCGGCTCGAGCGCGTCCCCGGGGGCGTATGCTCCTCGCGCTCGCGCTGACGTCCTTACGTGGTCGCCGAGGTCGTCGGAGGCCGCCTCTCAGGGTCGCTCGCGCTGCTCGCCGACGCAGGTCATATGCTTTCGGACGCCGGCGCGCTTGCGCTCAGTTGCAGGCGTCTTCGAGCAGGGTCACCGGCTTCGCGACGTCGCCGAGGCCGACCTTGCGGAGCGTGAAGCCGATGCCGACGCTGATGGCGTTGCAGGTCTTCGTGGGATCCTGGGTCCCGTCGTCGAGGATGTCGGAGGCGCGACGGATCTGGTTCGCGAGCACCGAGTCAAAGGCGTCGCACGCCGTCTGGCCGAGCACCCCCGCGACGACGCGCACGCTCTTCACAAACTCCTCGGTCTTCACGTAACCGCCGATCTGACCGAGCGCCCCACCCTCATGGGTCGGGGCGAGCTGCGCGCTCATGCGCGCCTGGTAGATCGTGATCGGGACGGTGATCCCCGCGACGTTCAGCGCCAAGACGAAGTCTCGCGTGCCGTTCGACTCCCAGCGGTTGTTCACGATCTTCGAGTCGACAAAAAGCGTCTTGGCCGACGCGGGATCGGCGGGATTCGTCAGCGTCTCGTGAAGCAGCGGCCAGCAATCCCCGCCGTTCCAAGCCGGCGCCTTTCCGAGCGGCGCGCCGCCGAACACGCGGGTCGTCAGCTTGTCGACGTTTGCCTCGCTGCCGAGCCCCTCGAAGGCAAAGAGCTGCGTGAACTGCCCCTTCGAGATCGCGTCGTTCGCCTGCTGATCAAGCGGAGGAACCAGCGCGTTGACGGCGGGGAGCACATTCCGTCCAAACGAGTTGTCGCGACCCATCGGTCCGTCGCCGAAGGCCGAGGTCGCCCCGCCCATCACCGGTAGGCAGTGCTTCGACGTGTCGGCGCCGGTGGTCTGCCCATCGAGGTCGAAGCCGAACTCCTTCCATGCATCGCTCGCCTTCGTCCCGTCGAAGCCGTTGGCCCCGAGGAAGATCTCGTCGATCGCGAGGACCGCGCCGTCGTAGGGCTCGCAGCTCGGCGCGCTGCCACCGGCTCCGCCCCCGCCGCCGCCGGCCCCGCCGACGCCCGACGAGCTTGCGACGTCGCTCGCTCCGCCGCTGCCGCCCGAGCCGCTGGCGCTCACCGAGACCGAGCCGCTGCCCTCGGTCGATGCGGAGCAGCCCTGGTCGTAAATCGCGAGGGCGAGGACGGTAAGCGTGGTGATCGCCGCACCGACGGAGTGACGTCGCAGCATGGGTTCCTCGAAGCGAGCGCGACGCCGGTGTCCCTCACCGGCGACGGCCTCGGTGCCGGAGTACCACAGACGAGGAGACAAAATAAAGTACGCGGCCGGATGCAGGCTCGCCTCTCTCACCACCTCGCGGTGGCGGGAGCCGAGGTCACGACCCGAGCCGCGTTTCGAAGCCGAGAAGGCTCAGGCCTTCTTGGCGGCCTTCTTCGCAGGGGCCTTCTTGGCGGCCTTCTTCGCAGGGGCCTTCTTGGCGGCCTTCTTCGCAGGGGCCTTCTTCGCGGTCTTCTTCGCTGCCATTGGAAAATCCTCCCTCGCGGAATCGCGAGTCGTGAGCGCCACTACGGCGCGTTTGCGCGACCGCCTTTACAAGGCCCGTGCCAACTTCCTTCGCGTCGAACCTCGACGCGCCCTTCGAGCCCTTCCCGCGACAGCGGCGCGCGACGCCGATCGCACGCATCGCGCTTGTGTGCGCGCGCGATCCGTCTTCACTCGACGCATCGTGCGAGTTGTCGACAAGCGGCGATGGCGCACGACCTGCGACGCGCGTCGCGCATCACGTCGACACGCGACGGCGCAGAACGCGCGCACCCAAGGGTGCAAGCGCTGCACACCTCACGAGAGAGGGCACGTCGGTTGCAGCACGGTCGTCGTGACGAGCGAGATGCGAAGCCATGGCGAGAGCACGACACGACGACGCGGCAGCGAGCTGTCACTTCGCGTGCGGCACCTCATGACGACGAAGGTCACGACCTTCGCGCCCGACGACGATCTCGCGCTCGCGCTCGCGCTCCAGATGATGCTGTGGAGCTCGGTGCGACATCTCCCTGTCGTCGAGGACTCGAAGCTCGTCGGCCTCGTCACCGATCACGGTCTGCTTCCGATGCGTCGCGACCCGCTCGTCGAGGGTCACCTACGTCAACGCGTGCGAGAGGTGATGCATCGACCGGTGAAGACCATTCACCCCGACGAAGACGCGCGCGTCGCGGCCGCGCTGATGGCGACCGTACATATCCACTGCTTGCCGGTCGTGCGAGGAGACGAGCTCGTCGGCATCGTCACGAGCTCCGACCTGCTCGCCGGGAACGGCCGCCCGCTCCTCGGGAGCGAGCGCGTGCCGAGCGTCACCGAGGTGATGACGCGCTCGCCGGTCCGGTTTCGCGCCGACGATCGGTTGTTCGAGGTGGTGCTGCGCATGATGCGCGAGGGTGTCCGCCACGTCCCCATCGTCGACGTCGACGAGCGCGTCGTCGGGATCGTCAGCGATCAGGACGTGCGGGTCGTGCTGGGCGATCCGCTCCACGCGCTCTCACACAGCGAAGAGCTCGACCTCGACGAGCTGACGGCGAGTCACGCGATGACCCCACGCCCCGTCCTCGTGCGCGCCGCGGCCTCGCTCGGAGAGCTCGCTCGGCTGCTGCTCGACGAAGAGATCGGGGCAGCGCCGGTCATGGATGGGGAACGGCGCCTCGTCGGCATGGTGTCGTACGTCGACCTCCTCCGCTTCGTCTTCGCCGGGAGATGGCCGCTCGTCGGACCCTCGCCACGGTGAGCGCGCGCGCGACCCTCGATCAACCGGGACGCACCCACGTCCGCGACCCGTGGCTCGTCCCCTCGCTGGTCACCCTGTGCCGCGTGCCGCTCGCGCTGTTCTTCGCCTGCTCGCTGTCCACGCCACCCCTCGCGCCCGCCATTCTCGCGACCACCGCGGCGACCGAGATCCTCGACGGACAGCTCGCTCGTCACCTGGACCTCGAGACCGAGGCCGGCGCGTTGCTCGACCCCGTCGTCGACAAGGTCTTCGCCGCCGTGGCCATGGCCGCGCTCGTCGTGAGCGGGCTCTTGCCGCTTGGGCTCGCGTGGCGGCTCCGCACGCGCGAGCTCGGAGAGCTCTTGCTCGTCGGGTTCTGGGTCACGCAGCGCGGCCGAAGAGCATGGCGACGTGCCCCCCGCGACCGAACGCGCTCGGCAAGGCAGCGACCGTCCTGCAGTCCTCGGCGATCGTCGCAGCGCTCTACGCGCACCCCGCGGTCGCTTGGCTGTTGTGGGCGACCGCGATCGGAGGAATGCTCCTGGCCATCGGCGACGGCGCGACCACACTCGCGGCGTACCGCGCGAGGAGCACGGCAGCATGGCGCGGAGCATGACGGGGTATGGGGCGGGCTCGGCGCGCCTCGCGGGGGGAACGCTCTCGGTCGAGGTCCGGTCGGTGAACCACCGGCACATCGACCTGCGCCTCGACTTGCCGAAGGAGCTCGCCTCGATCGCGTACGAGATCGAGCCCGGCCTACGCGCACGCCTCGCGCGAGGTCGTTACGATGTGACCGCGAGGCTCGACGGTGCGGCGACCCCGCCCTTGCTCGACAGGGCCCGCGCGCGCGCCGCGTATCAAGAGCTCGCCGCGCTGCGAGATGAGCTCGCCCCAGGGACGGCGCTCTCGGTGGCCGCGCTCGTGAACCTGCCCGAGCTGTTCCGCGCGACGCCGGAGTGGACCCGCGACGACCTCGTGAAGAGCTTCGAGGACGCGGCGGAGGAAGCGCTCCGAGGCCTCGCCGCGATGCGCGGCGAAGAGGGCCGACACGTCACCGATGACGTCCGTGCGCGCCTCGCGGAGGCCCGGATGCAGCGGGCAAGGATCGCCGAGGAGGTCCCGCTCACCGTCGAACGCGAGCGCCGTCGCCTGAGCGAGCGCGTCGCCCGACTCGTCGAGCCCGGGGCGTCGGTGGAGCCGGGTCGCCTCGAGCTCGAGGTCGTCCTCTTCGCGGACAGGGCCGATGTGTCCGAGGAGCTCGCGCGCCTCGCGAGTCACTTCGAGCAGGCGGAGAGGCTCCTCGCCGAGGACGGCGCGGTCGGAAAGAAGCTCGACTTTCTGCTTCAAGAGATGGTGCGCGAAGCAAACACCATCGGCTCGAAGAGCCAGAGCGCTCCGATCGCGCATGCCGTAGTCGAGCTGAAGACCGCGATCGAGCGGATGCGCGAGCAGGCGCAGAACCTCGAGTGACCCGGGGCTCGTCTCGCCGCAGGATCAGTGGAGGAGCGGAGGTGCGGTGGCCCTCACGCGTCGGAGCTCTTCGCGGGCGCGAGTCGCGCGCTCTCCCTCCGGATGGGAGACGAGGTACGCCTCGAAGTCCGAGATGGCGGCGCGGGTCGCACCGAGCTCGAGCGCATGGACGCCACGATCCACGCGATGCGTGGGCGAGCGCGTGAGCTCGAACAAGCGGTCGCAGACGACGAAGGCGCGCGCGTCATCGGCCCGCTGGACGTGGATCCGTTGCAGGTTCAAGAGCAAGCGAACCGCCACGGTGCGCACGCCGACCGGCTCGAAGCACGCGGTCGCCTGACTCGAATCGTCGAGCGTCTCGCGAGCGAGCGAGAGCAGCCGCTCGCGATCGAGTGGCGCCCCGCCCTCGAACGGGTCAGCGTAGCGCCGCTCGATCCGAACGAGGAAGTGTCCTGGAAACGCGACGCCGCTCCCCTCGAGCCCCGCACGCCGCCCGAGGGCCATCAGCACGACGGCCATCGCGACGGGGCTCCCCGTCCGGCGATCGATCACGTCGTTGAGGAAGTTGCCCCGGGGGTCGTCGTAATCGTCGCTCCCTCGGAAGCCGATCTCGCTCTTCAGGTAGTGGCAGAGCTGCCTCGCTCGCGCGAGCGCGTCGCCACCGACGATGCGCCCTGCGAGCTCGACGCCGTGCTGATCGAACCAGTGACTGTACGGCCCCGCGTCGAGGCCGGGATACTCGTCGGCCCCGATGGCGAACGCCACCTCTTCTGGCGCCCGTGCGCGCGCCACTGCCAACACCCGTGAATCCACGGCGGGTAGGTAAGCCCAGGCGAACGCGGGCAAGGTGTGCCGACGCTCCACGCGCCCGGAACCACGTGTTCACGCAAGCGACACTCGTCAACCCGAGAGGTTCGGTATAGACGGTGGTCGATGCGAATCCTCTACGGCGTGGTCGGTGAGGGGATGGGCCACGCGATGCGCTCGCGCGTCGTGATCGAGCACCTCCTCGCGCAAGGGCACGATCTCGAGATCATGGCCTCGAGCCGTGCCGTCGCCTTTCTCGAGCAGCGCTTCGGTCGCGTGAAGCGAATCCGCGGACTGCACATGGTCTACGAGGACAACCTCGTCTCGCGAAGCAAGACGCTGCTCTCGAACTTGCTTCACACCGGACTTCGCGGAGTCCCGGCGAACGTCGCCGCCTATTTCGAGCTCATCGCGAGCTTTCGGCCGGAGCTCGTGGTGAGCGACTTCGAGTCCTGGACGTACCTCTACGCGCGGGCGCACGGGCTGCCGGTCCTCTCGATCGACAACATGCAGATGCTGAACCGCTGCAAGCACGACAAGGCCATCACCGAGGGGCATCGCACCTCGTACCGGGTGAGCCGAGCCTTCGTGAAGGGCAAGCTTCCCGGCTGCAACCACTACCTCGTGACGACGTTCTTCCGACCGCCGGTGAGAAAGAAGCGGACGACCCTCATCCCCCCGATCCTCCGCCCCGAGATCCTCGAAGCGAAGATCGAGACGGGCGACCACCTGCTCGTCTACCAGACCGGCACGAGTCACGACGCGCTGCTTCGTACGCTCGAGAAGACTGGGGTGCCGTGCAGGGTCTACGGGGTGAAGCGCGACCTCTCCGAAGACAAGCGCGTGAAGAACCTCACCTACCGCCCGTTCTCCGAGGCGCAGTTCATCCGCGACCTCGCCTCGGCGCGCGGCGTCATCGCGGGCGGGGGCTTCACGCTGATGGGCGAGGCCGTCTACCTGAAGAAGCCGATGCTCGCGATCCCGCTCGGGCGCCAGTTCGAGCAGCTGATGAACGCCCGGTACCTCGAGAAGCTCGGCTACGGCCGCTGCCTCGAATCGATCGAGTCCCCCGAGGTCGTGCACGACTTCATCGACCGGCTCCCGAGCTTCGCCTCGAAGCTCGAGGGCTACGAACAAAAGGGGAATCGCAAGCTCTACGAGCACCTCGACGCGCTGCTCGACCGGGCGGCTGCGGGCGTCCTCTGACGGGAACGCGATGCAGCACCGCGAAGCGAAGATCGTCCTCGTCATGGTGGGGCTACCCGCCCGCGGGAAGTCCTTCCTCGCGCGGAAGCTCGCGCGCTACCTGCGCTGGCTCGGCCAGGACGCGCGCATCTTCAACGTCGGCAGCTACCGCCGAGAGCGCATCGGCCAGCACAAGCCGGCGTCGTTCTTCGATCCCCAAAACCCCGACGGGAACCGCGCGCGACAGCGGGTCGCCCTCGAGGCCCTCGAGGACGCCTTCTCTTGGCTTCGAGGAGGCGGCCAGGTGGCGCTGTACGACGCCACCAACTCGACCCGCGCGAGGCGGCGCGTCATCGCCGAGCTCTGCCATCGCGAAGGCGCCGAGGTCCTGTTCGTCGAGAGCCTGTGCTTCGACCGCACCATCGTCGAGACGAACGTCCGCGAGACGAAGCTCATGTCGCCCGACTACGTCGGGGTGAGCACCGAGGAGGCGCTGCGGGATTTTCGCGAGCGCATCGCGCACTACGAGCGCGCGTACGAGCCCGTCGACGACAGCGAACAGAGCTTCGTCAAGGTGATCGACGGAGGGCGGCAAGTGGTGGTCAACCGAGTCGATGGGCCGCTGCTCGCGCGGGTCGTGGCGCTGCTCCTCAACTCACGGCTCACGCGCCACACCATCTGGCTCACGCGACACGGTGAGAGCATCTACAACAAGGAGCGGCGTCTCGGGGGGGACTCGCCCCTGAGCCCGCGCGGCGAGGCGTTCGCCACGGCACTCGGCGCGCACTTCACGCCGCCGCCCCCTGGACTCGCCGTCTGGACGAGCACGCTCCAGCGGACCGTCCAGACCGCGGATGCGCTCGGGCTGCCGACCACCGCGTGGCGTCAGCTCGACGAGATCGACGCCGGGGTATGCGACGGGCTCACCTACGACGAGATGGCGCGCCGAATGCCCGACGTCTACGCGGCGCGGAAGGCCGACAAGCTCCGCTTTAGGTTTCCGCAAGGCGAGTCGTACCTCGACGTCATCCACCGACTCGAGCCGCTGATCCTCGAGCTCGAGCGACAGACGGCGCCGACGTTGATCGTCGGGCATCAAGCGGTGCTGCGGACGCTCTACGCGTACTTGGTGGGCGACCCGATCGAGAACTGCCCCCACATGACGCTACCGCTCCATACCCTGATCGAGCTGACCCCGAACGCCTACGGCTGCGACGAGAAGCGGACGCTCCTCACGCGAGCGGTCGAGGAGCGCCACAGCATCATCCCGAGCTGACGCGGGCGGTGGCCGCCGCGAGGTCAGTTCACTTTCTTGACTTCGATCAATCTCGAGCGGAGCGTGGGGCTCTTGCCGACCTTCACGGTGAGCACGCCGCTCGCGAGCGACGCGTCGATGGCCTCGACGTCCACGCCCTCGGGAAGGGGCACGCTGGCGATGTAGCGTAGCGGCTCTGCCCAGCCCTCGGTGAGGGTCTGAGCGGCGTCGAGCTCGAGCCGCCCCGCCTCGAACCGGAGCGTGAGCCCTTCATCGGCGACGCCGGGGACGTCGAAGCGGAAGAGCCACGCGTCAGGGCTCTCGAAGGCGTCGAGGGTCGGCGCGACACGACGGCAGGTCTTTCGGGAAGGGGTGGGAGACGAGCTGGGATTCGACGGGTTCATAGCGTTGTCCTCCTGGCGACCGGGCCTTTCACACGATGGAAACGGGGATGCTGCGAGGAGCGGCTGCAGCGACCTTCGGGAGCCTCACGGAGAGGACACCCGCGCGGAGCTCCGCGGTCACGCAGCCGATGTCGACCGGGCAAGGGAGCTCGATGGCGCGCGACAGCGTGGCCCCGTGGCGGTCGGTTCGGAGCGGCTTGTAACCCTCCGGCGCATCGACACGGCGCTCGGCGCGCAGGTGAAGCATTGCCCCCTCGACGCGGACCTCGACGGCGTCACCAGCCACGCCAGGCAGCTCGGCGTGGTACGCGAGCGCGCTGCCCTCGTCGACGAGGCGCTCGCGCAGGCCCGGCCGACGCGCGGCGGTCCTTGGACGGTGGGCGTCGAGGGCGCTCCAGAGCTCACGCTCCATGGCGTAGAGCTCCCTCACCACGCGCGACATGTCGGGGTGGGCGAATCTCCAATCACGATCGAGGCTCAGCATGGACGTTCTCCTTTCGGGCGAGTGGATGACGATCGCGGAGCGGCACTCGCGCCGAGAGGCTCGGCGCCACCGCAACGCCTCGGCCCTTGCAGGCCACATCGTCGCAACTCCACGAATAAGTCTGGGCGGTACCGTGTCAAGCGGCCCTCCTCGGGATCAGCGCGACACGGCGGCGGTCGGGCACGCGCTCGGCGACGCGACCTCGGAGTCCGTGGAAGCGGTCTCGCTCGTGCTCACCGGTCAACTCGGCGAGGTGATGCGCGAGTCGGCGCGCTTCGCAGTGACGGTCGCGCAGCGGACGCCCGTCGCGGAGCCCGGCCGGCCCCGGGCTCGAAGAGCACGGCTCGATGCGACGACCTCACTGACGAGGTCGCTCGGTTTCGCGAGCGGGGTTGAGAGGGTATGCTCCGTCGTCATGAGCCGTGCCGCCTCGCTCGTGGATCGCCTGCACGCGGTCCTGCTCGTCGGGGCGCTCGTGGGGCCGGCGGGGTGCTCGCTCTCGAACGTCGCCGTCGACGCGTGCAAGACCGATCTCGCGTGTGAGTCGACGTTCGGCGTCGGGAGCCGCTGCGAGCCGAGCGGCTACTGCAGCGCGCCGACGGCCTGCGATACGGGGCACGACTGTCGGGCTCGCCACGGCGGCGGAGCCTGCGTCGAGGGGCTCTGCCGCGCGACACTTCCAAGCGATCCGACTGGGGCCTGCACCACGTTCGATCCCGACACGCTCCCAGGCACGCGGCTCACCGGCGACGACGCACCCGTCTTGGTGGGCGCGATGGTGCTCCCGGGCAGCGATTTCTCGCCTCCCATCCTCGACGCTGCGCGCCTTGCGATTCGCGACATCAACAGCGTCGGAGGCGTCACCGATGGGCGCACGCTCGGGCTCGTCGTGTGCGACACCGGAGGTCCGATGAACTCGCTCGGCGGCGACGAACGCCGCGCGAGGATCCACGCGGTGGTGGACTACCTCGGAGGAACGCTCGGGGTCCCGTACGTCGTCGGACCGCTGACGTCCGGGGACGCGATCTTCGCCGTGTCGCGCGCCGTCGCGCGCCAGCTCCCGACCGCGTTCGTGTCTCCCTCGGCGACGAGCCCGGCGCTGACGCTCGAACCCGATCGCCTCTCGCAGGACGTCCCCTACGGGCTCTTCTGGCGCACCGCCCCGAGCGATCAGCTGCAAGGCCAAGTCCTCGCGAAGAGCGTCGTGGGCTCGTACCCGAGCCCGCTCGACCCTGGAAAGATCGCGCACGTCGCGGTCGCGTTTCGCGACGATGCGTACGGCCAGGGGCTAGCGGACGCGTTCCTCAAGTCGTTTCAAGGCAAGACCACGCTGATCAAATTCGCCATCGGGGCCGAGCTCGCGCCCGTCGTCACCGACGTCGCCGCCGCGGGTCCCGACGGCGTGATGTTCGTGGATGTCGGCGGCGATCGCGCCCTCGAGTTCATCGCGGCGATGGCGAAGGCTCCGGCGCTCGCGTCTCGACCGCTCTACCTCGCCGACGGCTCGAAGAACGAAGGGCTCCTCGATCCAAAGCTCGCCGCCGACGTCCGGACGATCATCTACGACCAGACCTTCGGCACCGTCGCCGCGGCGCCAGAGGGGCCGCTCTTCGACGTCTTCCAGGCGAGCTACAAGTCCGAGTTCGGCGGCACCGATCCGGCGAACAGCGCCTTCACCGCGAACGGCTACGACGCCGCCTACCTCGGGGCGGCGGCGCTCGTCTATGCCGCGCAGACCGGCGCAGCGTTCGATGGACTCGGCATCGCCGAGGGGCTCGCGCGGCTCGTGCCCGGCGGTCCCAAGGTCGACGTCGGCAAGACGCAGTGGGGCGCGTTGAAGGGCTACCTCACGAGCGGCGAGCGAAAGGCCGACATCACGGGGATCTCCGGCGCGCTCGACTTCGACGCGTCGACGGGCGAAGCACCGGCGCCGATCGAGATCTGGCAGCCGACCATGCTCTCGACGGCGTGCAACGGAAAGCCTCCGTGCTTCAGGCGGCTTGCAGTGGTCACACCATGAACGACGACGACGCGCTGGTGGTGCTCTCGACGGTGCCGGTTCGCGATGGGCACGCCGAGCGGATCGCTCGCGTGCTCGTCGAGGCCGGAGTGGCGGCGTGCGTGAACGTCCTCGGCCCCGTCCGCTCGATCTACCGATGGGACGGAGAGCTCTGCGACGACCTGGAGCAACAGCTCGTCATCAAGACGCGCGCCTCGCGCTACGCCGCGCTCGAGGAGCTGCTGCGGCGCGAGCACCCGTACGACGTCCCCGAGATCCTCGCCTTGCCCGCCACCCTGGGCAGCGCGAGCTACCTCTCGTGGCTCCGCGACCACACGAGCTAGCGGCACGAGCCCGATGCGTCGACGCAGGCCGCGGTACGAGGCCGAGCTCAGCGTGGGCCGTGCGTATCGATGACGCGCCAGCTTCCGTCGGCCTCGCGACACGCGGTGCCGTAGACCTCCTCGTCGCGACCTCCGACGTTCGCGCGTACCTGAAATTCACGGCACGGCGCGACCATTTGGACGCTCGTAGGTTCGAACGGGGTCACTGCGTCGGCCCCGCCGGTGTCGGGGTTTACCCAACGCACCTCCTCGTAGGTGCGCGCGACATCTGCCGCTCGTCGAGCGCGTCCATCTGCCGGCCGACCTCGGCGCCGAGTAGCGCGCCGAGGATCCCGCCGAGGATCGCACCTCCGGCGTTACCGTGAGCGAGCGCCGCGCCCGCGAGCGCGCCCGCGCCGACACCGACCACGGCACCCGACTGCTGCTGGATGCGACAGCCCCCAACGAGCGACACCAGCACCACCGAGCCCACGATCGTCAGGGAGCGCACCTTCACGTCCACTGGCGCCGCAACGCACGGGCCACACGCCCAGGTTCAAGAAGCAGCGCGACGAAGCACCGCGGAGCGACTTGACCTAGATCACGTCCTCGCCACCCTCGGACGAGAGGTCGAGCGACAGGCGGCTCCCGAGCCGGTCGAGCAAGGTCACCCCGAGCTGGGGCCGCTCCTTCACGAGCTCCCAGAACGCGTCCTTCTTCAGGCGCAAGACGCGCGCGACATCCACCGTGACGAGAGACGCACGAGCCACGCGGGGCGCGAGCAAGGTGGTGGCCCCGGCGTGGGCCCCCGCGAGGAGCTCCCGCGAGCCCTCCCCCGCGCGGGCCTCGAGCTTTCCGTCGAGGAGCACGAGCAGCTCGGCGCACGGCTTGCCCCCCTCGAGCACCACCTCGTCGTCGAAGTAGTCGTCGATCTCGCACGACTCGAGGATGCGCGTGAGCACGGCCATCCCGAGGCCCTCGAAGAGGAACAGCGCCTCGAGCGCCTCGAACTTGCCGACGAGCTCGCTGCTCATCTCGTCGACGATCTCGATCTCGGGGTCGTCCGGGTGAATCCCGACGGCGACGACCGTCACGTTGTCGTGACCGCCGGACGCATTGGCGAACGCGACGAGATCTCGCGGGATCCCCGCGAGATCGCGAGTCTCGAGGGCGTCGTCGAGCAAACCGTCGTCTTCGAGGTAGTCGGCGAGCCCGTCGGAGCAGAGGAGGAAGCGATCGCCGGGCGCGACGTCGAGGCAGAGCACGTCGGCGTGCACGTCCGGTTGGGTCCCCACGGCGCGGGTGAGGACGTGGGCGAAGGGGTGATCGGCGACCTCGTCGGCGCGGATGAGCCCGGCGAGGTAGAGCTCGTTCGACATCGTGTGGTCGTTGGTGAGCTGGCTCACCTTGCCGTGCCGCGACAAGTAGAGGCGGCTGTCGCCGACGTGAGCGCACACGGCCTTGTCCCCGATGACGAGGAGCAGCGTGAGCGTACAGCCCATCCCCGCCCGCTCGTCATCCTCGCTCGCGAGGTCGTAGATCGCCGTCGACGCGGTCTCGACGAGATCGCGCACGAGCTCGCGGAGGTCATCCTGCGACGCCTCGCCGCGCCCGAAGCGCGCAATCTCCTCGGACACGCGCCGGATCTCCGTCCGGAGGACCTCGATCGCCGTCGCCGAGGCGACCTCGCCCGCGAGGTGTCCCCCCATGCCATCGCAGACGACGTAGAGCCCGAGCTCATCGTCGACGAGGAACGCGTCCTCGTTCTGCTCGCGCGTGCGACCGACGTCGGTCTGTCCATGGCCGCGCGCGTGCATGTCCCGGAGGGAGTACCACGGGAGACCGTCGCAAGAAACCTCGACGGGCTCAGGCGATGGGGCGCTCGCGACCCGCCCGGAGTCGAGCGAGGTTCTCGTGGTGCCGAGCGACGACGAACAGCGCAAGCGCACCGAGGAACACGACCTCCCCGCGTGAACGACCGACGCCCCAGCCCGCGACGGGGAGCATCGTCGCCGCGACCAGCGCCGCGAGCGAGACCACGCGGCGAGCCGCGAACACGACGCCGAACGCGAGGACGGCGAGGACGGTCGCAGCGGGCGCGAGGACGAGGCAGACCCCGAGGCTCGTCGCGACCCCCTTGCCTCCGCGAAACCGAAGCCATGGCGTGAACACGTGGCCGACGACGGCCGCCGCACCGGCGACGTGGAGCACCCCGAGCGCGCTCTCCGACGAGAGCCCGCTCCGTGTCGCGAGGACGAGCGGCAACGCCCCCTTCAGCGCATCGAGTACGAGGACCAGGAGCCCGAGCCGCAGCCCCACCGTTCGCGCGACGTTCGCCGCCCCGATGTTGCCGCTCCCTCGGGCCTGGATGTCGACGCCCCGCGCCCGCGCGACGAGCCAGCCGAAGGGGATCGACCCCGCGACGAAGGACACGACGACGAGGGTCACGCTCACGACGCCGAAGTCTAGCCACCGTCTCGCGCGGGTCGAGCACTCGTAGCGGTGCGAGGCGCGAGTTCGCGCTATATCGATGGGGCGTCGCCGGGCGGCGCGTGCGAGGCGATGACGTGAGCGCGGCGATGACGACGGTGCGAGTGCTCGGGGCGATGCGCGAGGTCGACGCCTCCGAGTGGAACCGCTGCACGCGCGGAGACCCCTTCGTGTCGCACGAGTTCTTGAGCGCGCTCGAGGACTCGGGCTCGGCCGTCCCGGAGCATGGCTGGCACGCGCGGCACCTCGTCGTCGAAGACGAGGTCGGCGTCGTCGCCGCGGCCCCCGCTTACCTGAAGACGCACTCCTACGGCGAGTACGTGTTCGACTGGGCGTGGGCGGACGCGTACCGTCGACTCGGGCTCTCGTACTACCCGAAGCTCCAGTGCTGCGTCCCGTTCACGCCGGCGACGGGCCCGCGCTTGCTCGTCCGAGAGGGGCTCGCCCGCGCGCACCATGAGGAGGTCCTCGTCGCCGCGTTGGTCGAGGTGGCACGGCGCGAGGGCGCCTCGTCCGTCCACGTCACGTTCCCGACGTCCTCCGAGCGTGAGCGCGGCGCCGAGCTCGGCCTGCTCACCCGCTCGGGCCTGCAGTACCACTGGCACAACCGCGGCTTCGCGAGCTTCGACGACTTTCTCGGGACGCTGCTCGGGAGGAAGCGGCGCGTCCTCGCTCGCGAGCGACGTGACGCCAACGCGGCCGTCGCGATCGAGACGCTCCGTGGTGCCGACATCGGGACCGACGAATGGAACGCGTTCTACGGCTTCTACCGAGACACCATCGCGCGCAAATGGGGCCAAGCCTACTTGACGCGGGCGTTCTTCGAGACGCTCGGCGCCACGATGAGCGACCGGGTCGCGATGGTGGTCGCGCGACGCGACGGCGAGGTGGTGGCCGCGGCCCTCAACCTGATCGGACCGGACGCGCTCTTCGGGCGCTACTGGGGCACGTCGGTCGAGGTCCCCTTCCTGCACTTCGAGCTTTGCTACTACCGAGCCATCGAGCTCGCGATCGAGCTTGGGCTCGTGCGCGTCGAGGCGGGCGCGCAGGGCGAGCACAAGCTTGCGCGAGGCTACGTCCCGGTCGAGACGCACAGCCTGCATCACATCCTCGACCCGCGGCTCGCGAGCGCCATCGGCTCGTTCGTCGAAGAGGAGAGGCTCGCGATCCTGCGCGACATGAGCGCGCTCGACGAGCTGACCCCGTACCGCGACCGTCGCGGCGGCTGAGGCAGCCTTCGTCGAGGCGCCTGCCGGGAGCGACCGGATGGGCTAGGCTCGGCCGCGATGAGCTTGCTTGATCGACTTGGCAAAAAGACCTTCGACGCAATCGACCGCGCGGCGCGCGCCGCCGAAACGCTGCGCAACCGCGTGGAGCCGATGCTCGAGGGGACGGCGCTTGGAGAGCGGCTGCGCGAGCGCGACCGACTCCATGACGTGAGCGATGTACCGACACCACCGAGCAACGTCTCACCGTTCGTGCCGCAGCCGACCGGCGACGCGACGCGCCCTCCCCTCGGCAAGCCCGAGCTCGCGGCGCAGCTCTTCGGTCGCGGCACCGATCCGTGGACCGCTCGAACGCGCCAGCTCCTCCGCGATCGAGGCATCGAGCTCGAGTGGAACGATCTCGAGGCCGAAGGCGGAGTGCAGCTCGAGGCGCAGGTCGTCACCGAGACGAAGCACCCATCGGGCCCCTGGGTCTACCTGCGCGGTGAGTTCGTCGGTGGCTTTAACGCCGTGCACGAGCTCGATCGGCTCGGTCAGCTCGAGGTGATGACGCTGCCTCCGGAGGAGCGCCGGGATGGACGCGGTCGCACGCGCATCGTCGTCGCGAAGCGCGGCGGCGACGAGCAGGCCGAGGGCGAGCGCGGCAACCCCGACGACCGCAAGTGAGCGGACAGGGCGGCGGATGCAGCTCCACCTCGTCGACGGGACCTACGAGCTCTTCCGCGCGCACTTCGGAGCGCCAGCCGGCGTCGACGCCTCGGGTCAAGAGGTCGGCGCGGTGCGCGGGCTCGTGCGCTCGCTCGCCGCGCTGCTCGCCGCACCTGCCACGACCCACGTCGCGGTCGCGTTCGACAGCGTCATCGAGTCCTTCCGCAATCGATTGTTCGCCGGCTACAAGACCGGCGAGGGCTTGCCGCCGGAGCTCCTCCGACAGTTCGCGCTTGCCGAGCGGTGCACGGCGGCGCTCGGCGTGTCGGTCTTCGGCATGGTCGAGTTCGAGGCCGACGACGCGCTCGCCACGCTCGCCGCGCGACTCGTCGAGGCGCCCGAGCTCGAGCGCATTCTTCTCTGCTCGCCGGACAAGGACCTCGCGCAGTGCGTCTCGGGTGAGCGTGTGGTCGGCTTCGATCGCATGCGCGACAAGCTGCTCGACGAGGCCGGTGTGCGCGAGAAGTTTGGCGTCTCGCCCCGATCGATCCCCGACTGGCTCGCGCTCGTCGGCGATGACGCCGACGGCATTCCTGGCCTGGCGCGCTGGGGCGCGAAGGGCGCGGCCGCAGTGCTTGCGCGCTACGAGAGGCTCGAGGCGATCCCCGACGACGCGAGCCTCTGGGACGTGAAGGTGCGCGGCGCGAAGGCGCTCGCGGATGTGCTCACGGCGCGGCGCGAGGACGCGATGCTCTTCCGCACGCTCGCGACCCTGCGCACCGACGTGCCGCTCGACGCCGACCTCTTTTCGCTCGCGTGGCGCGGACCGACGGACTTGCTCGGGCCGTTGCTCGACGAGCTCGGCATGAGCCGCCGCGTGCTCGACTCGCTCCTCGCGGCCGCCGATCGTTGCCTCAGAACCGGCGGGTGACTAACGGCATCTCATGCGCATCGATCCAGGCGAGCACGAGCCCCTCCGCGTCTACCATTTGATGACGAGCGTGATCGTGCCGCGCCCGATCGCCTGGGTCTCGACCATCTCCCGCGATGGTGTACCGAACCTCGCCCCGTTCAGCTTCTTCAGCGGGCTCACCGCGACACCGCCGCTCGTGACGATCGCAGCCGGCCGACGGCGCGGCGCGCGCAAGGACACGACGAACAACGCGTCGGCGACGCGCGAGCTCGTCATCAACGTCGTCACCGAAGCGTTGCTCGAGCCGATGGTGCAGACGAGCGGCGAGTTCCCGCCCGAGGTCGACGAGATCTCGCTCGCGAAGCTGACGCCGCTCCCAAGCGTGAAGGTGCGGCCGCCACGGATCGCCGAGTCGCCGATCCAGCTCGAGTGTCGCACCCGCGAGATCCTCGAGATTTCACCTGGGATCGTGGATCTCATCGTGGCCGAGATCGTGCTCGTGCACGTCGACGACGCGATCGAGGTCGGTGCGGATCTGTCGATCGCGACCGAGAGCATCCGCCCGCTCGCGCGACTCGGAGGTCCCAATTACACGACGCTCGGATCGATCAAGAAGGTGGAGCGCCCCACCTGAGGGCCTGAAGACGGCGCTCTCTGGCGGACGCTCGCGCGGGCTCTCGCTCGCGAAGCCGAATCACGCGTTCGGTCAGGGCTTCTGCTTGTCGGCGACGCCGTACTCGGCGCAGCCCCAGGCCTGGATGAAGAGCTCCCAGTCCCACTCGAAGATCGTGCCCTTCTCGCCGCGACGGATCGACCACTTGCCGCCGTTCGTGAGCGACAGCTGCATGTCGAGCGGGATGACCTGCTGCGCGTTGAAGAGGTGATCGTCACCGTTCAGTCCGATGGAGCCCGAGATTACTGGGCCGAGCGCGCCGACGGTCATCAGGATCCAGCCCGCGTCGCCCGGCACGATGCCGCCGATCATGCCTGCGGCGCCCGAGAGGGAGTCGACCAGCTTCTGGTAGGTGGACGTGTCGTCCTGCTCGATGCAGTCGTAGGTGAGCTGCAGGTTGCCGTTCGGCGTCTTGGGGCCCTTCTGGCCCCAGATCACGCCCGCCTCGAGCGAGTAGGCGAACTCCTTGCCGCTGCCGAGCCCCGGCGTCGGCGGCAGCAGGCGGACCTCGCCGCCGTTGCCGGACTCGGCCTGAATGACGCAGAAAATCTCGTCCTTCTCGTCCGGCCACGGGTCATCCGGGTTGTGGACCTTCACCTTCGCGACGCCCACGCGAAGGAGCGGTGCGCCGCACTCGAGCGTGCCGCCCGGCGGGTCGGCGTCCCCGAAGGGCTGCGTCGGCAGGTTTTGCGGGTCGAGGACGGGGAACTTCGAGCGGAAGTCCTTCATCGAGGCGAGTCCGGCGCGCGCGAGACCACCACGGATCGCGTCAGAGGCGTCGCGGTTCTTCGCGAACACCTCGCGAAGCGCGGGCACGAGCGGGTGCTCGCCGCTCCGCGCCTCGCTGTCGAGGGCCGCCGCCATCATGCGAACGCCCGGCCCGGCCTCGGCGATCGTGTTCTCGAGGCGCGCGAGGATTTCCGCCTTCGAGAGCTGCTTCATCTTCGGGATGTCGAGCGACGCGATGTGGGGCGGGTTCGGCTTCGGGATGAATGCGTTGTCGCACGACGGCGCGAGCAGGCACGGCTCGCAGATGCCACAGTCTTTCTCGCAGGTGTGGCAGTTTTCGTCGTCGGCGCAGGTATTGTCACCGCAAGGCTCGGGCGGGAGACCCGTGGAGCTCGACGAGGTGCCGGCCCCACCGCTGCAATCGCAGACCCCGAAGCCGGACCCGTCCTCGAGGCAGATCTGCAAGCCTTCGGTCCCGCCGAAGCACGGGCAGACCGTCTGATGACCGGGGACGCATGCCGACGCGCCCGATGTTGACGACGCCGTCGAGGTTTCGCCGGCGGCGCAGGCCGCGAACACACCCGCAACAAGTACGAGAGCCGGAAGGAGCATGCGCATTCCCATGAAATCGACCTCTATCATGCGAAGGAACAATACGAGCGGTCTTCACTGCGGGGGCGCGGGGGAGCGCTCCAACCGCAATTTAAGCAGCAATTGTGCCGCGGCCGAAGCGGAAGCGGCGACGCGCACCGGAGCGATGCGCGCGAGCCAGACATTTCCCCTGATTCCGTGATCTGGGAGGCGCTCCTCACGCGCGCTCGCCGGCGCTTCCGACGAGGCCGGATGATTCTTCTCTCGCCGGGATTGGATCAAGCCTTGTCCATGCCGACCGCCTCACCTCGGCGGGGGCTGTGCCGCGCCGAGATCAACCGATGTCAAACTTCACGCCCTGCGCTAGCGGAGCCTGGCCGCTCCAGTTCACGGTGCAGGTCTGCCGACGCATGTAGGCCTTCCAGGCATCCGAGCCGGACTCGCGACCACCGCCGGTGTCCTTCTCGCCGCCGAAGGCGCCGCCGATCTCGGCGCCGCTCGTGCCGATGTTGACGTTGGCGATGCCGCAGTCGGAGCCCGCGTGCGACAGGAACCGCTCGGAGGCGCGGAGGCCGTCGGTGAAGATCGCGCTCGAGAGGCCCTGCGAGACAGCGTTGTTCGCGGCGATCGCCTCATCCAGCGAGTCGACCTCGAAGACGTAGAGGATGGGAGCGAAGGTCTCCTCCCAGGCGATTGGGAAGCTCGCCTGGGGCGGTGCCTTGACGATGGTGGGCTCAACGAAATTGCCGGCGCGTTCGAGCACCTTCCCGCCGCAGAGGACCGTACCCCCCTGCTCTCGCGCCGCCGCGACCGCCTTCTCGTAGGCGGCGACCGAGAGCTTTGTGTGAAGCGGGCCGAGCAGCGTGCCCTCGGCGAGCGGATCGCCGATGCGGATCGTCGCGTAGGCGCGCGTGAGGCGCTCGGTCAGCTTCGCGGCGATCCCGCGGGTCGCGAAGATGCGGCGCGTGCTCGTGCAGCGCTGACCTGCCGTACCGACCGCCCCGAAGGTGATGGCGCGAACCGCCATCTCGAGATCGGCGTCGTCGAGGACAATGATGGCGTTGTTGCCGCCGAGCTCGAGGATGGTCTTGCCGAGGCGCGAGCCGACCTGCGCCGCCACCTTGCGACCGACCGCGGTCGAGCCGGTGAACGACACGAGCGGGATGTCCTTCGAGTCCGACATCCAGGAGCCCACGTCGGCGTCGCCGACGACGAGGTTGAAGACGCCCTCGCAGTCATGCGCCCGCATGACGCGGTTGGCGATCTGCTGCACCGCAAGCGCAGTGAGCGGAGTGCGCGGCGACGGCTTCCACAGCATGACGTCGCCGCAAGCGGCGCCGAGCGCGGCGTTCCACGCCCAGACCGCCATGGGAAAGTTGAACGCCGTCACGACCGCGATGGGTCCGAGCGGGTGCCACTGCTCGAACATCCGGTGACGAGGCCGCTCGGACTGGATCACGAGGCCGTGAAGCTGACGGGATAGACCGACCGCGAAATCGCAGATGTCGATCATCTCCTGCACCTCGCCGAGGCCCTCGCTCCGGATTTTGCCAACCTCGAGCGAAATCAGCGCGCCGAGGTCCTCTTTGTGCTCGCGGAAGGCGTTCCCGAGCTCGCGAATCACCTCGCCTCGTAGCGGCGCCGGGCGCATGCGCCAGGCAGCGAACGCCTCCTTCGCCTTCGCGAGCACCACCTCACCGTCGGCGATCGTCGCGGAGCGCACACGGCCAAGCTCGTCGCCGCTGGTCGGGTTGTAAGACACGAGCGGCTCGCCTCGTGTCTCGATCCACGAACCGGTGCACGCACCGGATTGAAGCCCCTCGATTCCAAGCCGGGTCAGTACGTCTCGCGTCATGTGCCGTGCTCCCTCTTGTTCGAACCGCCGCGTTATAGTCTGCTCCGCGCATGATTCGTAGAGCCGACGCGAGCATGGCCGATCGCGTTCCCTTCGTCGACGGCGGCTTCCTCGATCACGTGCGCGCGCTCACCCCGAGCCGCCCGCTTCGCCGCGGAGACGATCCGCTGCGACCCGGGAGCGCGCTCTCCTGCCGGGAAGCGTTCGGCATCTACCAAACCCAGCTCGAGAGCCGACTCGTCGACCTCGCCGCGAGGAACCTGAAGAAGGACGGCCTCGCGTTCTACACCATCGGCTCCTCGGGGCACGAGGGCAACGCCGCGGTCGCCGCCGCGCTACGCCCATCGGATCCTGCGCTCCTGCACTACCGCTCGGGCGCGTTCTTCCTCGAGCGAGCCCGACAGCTCGGGCGCGATGACGGCGCGTACGCGATGCTCCTCGGGATCGTGGCGAGCTCGGAGGAGCCGATCGCGGGCGGGCGTCATAAGGTATTCGGACACGCCGAGCTCGCGATCCCACCCCAGACCTCGACGATCGCCTCGCACCTCCCGAAGGCGGTCGGCATGGCGTTCGGCCTCGGGCGCGCGGGTCGCCTCGGGGTCGCGACGTCGAGCCCGTCCGACGCCATCGTGGTGTGCTCCTTCGGGGACGCCTCGGTCAACCACTCGACCGCGCAAGGTGCGTTGAACGCCGCGGCCTGGGCCGCGCATCAAGAGCAGCCCGTCCCGGTGTTGTTCGTGTGCGAAGACAACGGCATCGGGATCTCGGTCCCAACGCCCGACGGCTGGGTCCGCGCCGCGAACGGTGGGCGACCGGCGTTCGCATACCGCGCGGTCAATGGGCTCGATCTCGAGGCGACCTACGGCGCCGCGCGTGAGCTTGCGGACATCGTCCGTCGCGAGCGTCGCCCCGCGTTCTTGCATATGCGGACGGTACGCCTGATGGGGCACGCGGGCTCCGACATCGAGACCGTGTACCGCTCGCTCGACGAGATCGAGGCGACCGAAGCGCTCGATCCGCTGCGCATGGGTGCGAGCCTCCTCGTCGAAGCAGGCGCCGCGACACCGAACCAAATTCTCACGGCCTACGAGGAAAACCGCGCGCGCCTCGACGCGCTCGGGCGACGCGCCGCGACGCGCCCGAAGCTCACCACCGCCGCCGAGGTCATGGCGCCCCTCGCGCCGCGCGACGACCAGGCGATCGCCACGCTCGCGACGCGGTCGGCGGACGAGGCCGAGCGACGACGCTTCTGGGGCGACAAGCTCCCTGAAGAGCAGCGCCCGGCGGGCTTCGCGCAGCACGTCAACTGGGCCCTCGGTGATCTGCTCGCTCTCCACCCGGAGCTGTTCCTGTTCGGCGAGGACGTCGCGAAGAAAGGAGGGGTGTACGGCGTGACCCGAGAGCTGTCGCGGCGGGCGAAGCGAGGGCGCGTCTTCGACACGCTGCTCGATGAGCAGACGATCCTGGGCCTCGGCATCGGCTTCGGTCAGCTCGGGCTCCTGCCAATGCCCGAGATCCAGTACCTCGCGTACCTTCACAACGCCGAGGATCAGCTGCGCGGCGAGGCCTCGAGCCTGCAGTTCTTCTCGAACGCGCAGTACCGAAACCCGATGGTGGTGCGCATCGCTGGCTACGGCTACCAGAAGGGCTTCGGCGGCCATTTCCACAACGACAACTCCGTCGCCGTGCTGCGCGACATCCCCGGCATCGTGATCGCCTCGCCCGCGCGCGGCGACGACGCGGCGGCGATGCTCCGTACCTCGGTCGCAGCAGCGAAGGCCTCTGGCTCGGTGTGCGTGTTCCTCGAGCCGATCGCCCTCTACGGCGAACGAGACCTCCTCGAGAAAGGCGATGGCGGGTTCACATCGCCGTACGCGCCCGCCTCTCTGGAGGCGCACGTGCCCATCGGCGCGGGCCGCCTGTGGCGCGAGGGCGACGACGTTACGCTCGTCTCCTGGGCGAACGGCCTCTACATGAGCCTTCGTGTCGCGGCGCGCCTCGAGCGCGAGCACGGCGTGCGCGCGAGGGTCTTCGATCTGCGGTGGCTCGCGCCGCTGCCGGTCGACGAGCTCCTCACCCACGCGAACCACACAGGGCGCGTGCTCGTCGTCGACGAGACGCGGCGAACGGGCGGGGTGTCGGAGGGCGTCGTGACCGCCCTTGTCGATCGAGGCTTCTCGGGGCGGATCCGGCGGGTCGCGAGCGAGGATTGCTTCATCCCGCTCGGTGATGCCGCGAACTTCGTGCTCCTGCAGGAGCGCGCGATCGAAGAGGCCGCGCTCGCCCTCGCGAAGGCCTGAGCCAAACCGCCCCCTCGTCGGCCCAGCGCTGCCCCTTGCGGAGCGGCGCGAAAACGCGCATGAGAGTCGCCATGCGTACCCGAGCGACGATCGCCGCCCTGACCTTGGCCCTCCTCTCCGGCTGCGTCACGAAATCCGAGCACGAGCGCCTGCTTGCCCTCGCGGCGGACCGCGAGAAGAGCCTCGCGGCGAAGGCAGCCGCCGAGGACGCCCGCGCGAAGCAACAGATCGCCGCGCTCGAAGCGTCGCTCGCGACGCTGAAGGGCGAGGTCGACGAGCGTGACAAGAAGCTCGGCGAGCTACAGGTCGATCTCGCGGGCTTGCAGAAGCGCTACGACGACTCGAGCGCCCTCGCGAACGAGCTGCGGCAAGAGCTGCAGAAGGCAGGCAAGAACGTCGACGGGCTGATGGCCGAGAAGGGCAAGATGCGCCAGGCCCTCGACGAGGCGAAGGTGCGCCTCGAAGAGCTCCGCCGCGCGCAGGAGGCCGCGCAGAAGCGCGCCGACCTCCTGAAGAACCTCATCAACAAGTTCAAACGCATGATCGAATCGGGCGACCTCAAGATCGTGCTCCGCGACGGTCGGATGGTGCTCCAGCTGCGAAACGACGTGCTGTTCGACTCCGGAAAGATCGAGGTGAAGCCGGCAGGACGGGACGCCCTGAAGGACGTCGCGAAGGTCCTCGTCACCCTCACCGACCGCAAGCTCCAGGTCGTCGGCCACACCGACAACCGCCCGATCCAGACCGAGCGCTTCCCGTCGAACTGGGAGCTGTCGACGTCGCGCGCGATCTCAGTCGTGAAGTTCCTCATCACCGAAGGCGTGAAGGCCGAGCTGCTCTCGGCCGCGGGGCACAGCGAGCACGACCCGGTCGCGACCAACGACAACGACGACGGTCGCGCGAAGAACCGACGCATCGAGATCGTCCTCCAGCCGAACCTCTCCGAGCTCATCGCCGTCCCGACCGAGTGACGCGGGGCGGCGCTGCGCCGGCCGCGTGCGACCTTGTCTTCGCGCGCCTACGGCTGCAGGCTCACCGGGCCATGCCACGTCACCTCAGGACGATCCGCGATCTGTCGCCCGCCGAGTTCGACCGATTGCTTTCGCTTGCACGCCGCGTGAAGGCAGACCCGAGCGCCTACCGCGCAAAGCTCGCCGGCAAGAAGGTAGCGCTCGTCTTCGCGAAGCCCTCGACGCGCACGCGCGTGTCGTTCGAGGTCGGTGTTGCTGAGCTCGGAGGGCAGCCGCTCTTCTTGCCGACCGGCGGCCCCGCGGGGCTTCAGGTGGGCCGAGGCGAGCCGCCGCACGACACGGCGAAGGTGCTGTCTCGCTATGTGGACGCGATCGTCATCCGCACGTTTGGGCAGGACGAGGTCGACGCGCTCGCCGAGCACGGCCGCGTCCCGGTCGTGAACGCGCTCACCGACTCGGAGCATCCGTGCCAGGCGCTAGGCGACGTGCTCACGATCCGCGAGCGCTTCGGCGATGACCTCCGTGGCCGCACGCTCGCCTTCGTCGGCCCCGGCAACAACGTGACGCATGCGCTGATGCTCGCAGGACCGCGCGCGGGGCTCGATGTGATCGTCGCGTGCCCCGAGCTGCTCCCTCCATCGCACGTGGTGCTCGAGCGCGCGCGTGAGGAGGCGGCCCGCGCCGGGACGCGCGTCTACGTCGAGCACGATCCGCGGCGCGCGGTGAAGGACGCGTCGATCGTCTACTCGGACACCTGGGTGAGCATGGGGCAAGAGCGCGACGCCGAGAGCCTCCGAGCGAAGCTCGCGGCCTACACCGTGGACGACGACCTCATGTCGATCGCGGCGCGTGACGCGATCTTCATGCATTGCATGCCGGTCCATCGAGGCGAGGAGGCCACCGCATCGGTGGTCGATGGTCCCCAGTCGGTCGTCTTCGACCAGGCCGAGAACCGACTCCACGTGCAGAAGGCCCTCCTGCTCTTGCTCCTCGGGGCCGAGCCGTGGACCTGAGGTCGGCGAACCTCGCCGCGCCCTACCGGCGCATCCTCGACACCTGCGAGCCCTTTCTCATCACCTACCCGGGCAACCACAGCGCGCTCGACCTCGCGCCGTTCGGCCTCGTGCTTCGCCGCGAGCGGCTCTACACCGCGACAAGCCTCACGAGCCGAAACGTCGTCGATGGGCTGCACGTCCTCGACGCGGCGACCTTCGGCGATCAGGAGATGCTCATGCCGCGGTGGGTCCTCTTCGACTGCGGTGAGTTCCCAGGGATCGTGTTCGGCTTCGGGCGTCGCGCTGAAGAGCTCTCGCCCGCGCTGCGCTCACGCTACCGCGCCGAGGACGACGACTCCTTCGTTCCGCTCTCGATGTGGGTGGCGATCCGCTGCGCCGAGGAGGGCTCGTGGTTTGGTCACAACCTCTCGTCGGTCAACGTGATGGCCACCGGTGACGACGCGCTTCCGGGACTCGCGACGCTGACGAAGGCTGTCGGCGTGAAGGTCGCGCGCGCGACGCGACAATACGGCGCGACGCAGTGGACCTCGTCGAGCATCGGCCTTCACCTTCGGCTCGGCGACATGCAGCTCCTTTCGGCCTACACCCCGGCGCACACCCACCCGGAGACGCTGTCGTATCGCATGAACGTCGACGAGGCCGTCCTCACGAGGAGCCTCCTCGACGGCTACCGCCCGTCGCGAGCGGAGGGGGACAGGCGCCTCGCCGCCGACGACCGCGACACGCTCCTCGCCCTCCAGAGCGAGCTCGAGGCCGGCGACGCGTGGACGCTGGTGCGCGCCGAGAGCGTCGCCGGAAGCGCCCAGCGCCTGCACTTGGTGCGCGGCTCGGCGACTTGATTCGTGTCAAGGAGGTACAAGCAAGCCGAGTCGGGCGCGCGCCTCGAGATGAGGGCCGCTGACGAGGAACGCGAGGAGCTCGCGCGCCTCGGCGTGCTTGCCGAGCCATCGCAGCCGCTCCGCCTCAC